>DASYMV010000065.1:0-3423 GCA_036008865.1 Pseudonocardiaceae bacterium
GGTTCTCGGCTTGCCACGCGGCGGCGTACCAGTGGCCTACGAGGTGGCCATGGGACTGGACGCGCCGCTCGACGTCTTCCTCGTGCGCAAACTCGGCGCTCCGGACCGCGAGGAGCTGGCCATGGGAGCGATCGCCAGCGGCGGGGTGGTGGTCGTCAACGAGGACGTGATCCGCGGCCTGGACGTTCCGCCCGAGACGATCCAACGGGTGGCCGAGCGGGAGAGCCGCGAACTGGTCCGGCGAGAACGCGAGTACCGCGAGGGGCGGCCCATGCCGGACCTCGCGGGCAAGGTCGTACTGCTCGTCGACGACGGCCTCGCCACGGGCGCGAGCATGCGTGCCGCCATTCAGGCGGTGCGTGCGCTGCGACCCGGCGGCATCGTCGTCGCGGTTCCGGCCGCGCCGAGTTCCACCTGCCGGGAACTCGCCACCGAGGTCGACGAAGTGATCTGTGCGACGACGCCGTCACCGTTCCTCGCGGTCGGGAACTCCTACTGGAACTTCACGCAGACCACCGACGAAGAGGTGCGTGATCTCCTGCGCGCCGCGGCGACCACACGTCCGGCGGCTGCCGGCACGCCCGGTGACACGGACGTGGCCGTCATCCGCTCCTCGTTCACCCCGGTCGAGGACGGCGTGCCGTCCGACGACGTCTTGTTCGACCTGGTGGGCGACGCGCAGTTCGTCCTGATCGGCGAGGCGTCGCACGGCACGGAGGAGTTCTACGCCGCCCGCGCGGCGATGACCCGGCGGCTCATCGAGCGACAGGGGTTCTGCGCGGTCGCGGCTGAAGCGGACTGGCCTGACGCCTACCGGGTCAACCGCTTCGTCCGGGGACGCAGCGACGACGTGACGGCCGAGGAGGCACTTCGCGACTTCGAGCGCTTCCCGACGTGGATGTGGCGCAACACCGTGGTCCTCGACCACATCGGGTGGATGCGTGAGCACAACGATCGGCTCACCGGTGGCGAGCGGATGAAAGCCGGGTTCTACGGGCTCGACCTCTACAGCCTCCACCAGTCGGTCAAGAAGGTCATCTCCTACCTCGAACAGGTCGACCCGCCCGCGGCGCAACGCGCGCGAGAGCGCTACTCGTGCTTCGACCACCACGGCCGCGACGACGGGCAGGCATACGGCATGGCGGCCGCCTTCGGCGCCGGGGAGTCGTGCGAGGAGAAAGCGGTCGAGCAGTTGGTGGACCTGCAACGCCATGCGCTGGAGTACGCACGACGGGACGGGTTGCTCGCGGAGGACGAGCAGTTCTACGCCGAGCGGAACGCCAAGGTCGTGGCGAACGCGGAGCAGTACTACCGCTTGATGTTCCACCAGGGAGTCTCGACCTGGAACCTGCGCGACCGCCACATGGTCGACACCTTGGAGGCGCTGACCGATCACCTCACCAAGCAGCGGGGAGTGCCGGCGAGGATCGTCGTGTGGGCCCACAACTCCCACCTCGGTGACGCCAGGGCCACGGAGATGGGCATGCGCGGCGAGCTCAACGTCGGTCAACTGGTTCGCGAACGGCATCCCGGCAATTGCCGTCTCATCGGCTTCACCACCTACACCGGCACGGTGACCGCGGCGGATGACTGGGGAGGGGCCGCCGACCGCAAATTGGTGCGGCCAGGGCTCGCCGACAGCGCCGAGGAGCTGTTCCACGAGGTGGGGCAGAAGGAGTTCATGTTGCCGTTCGGCATGGCTCCCCGTGCCGCCGAGGCGATGCGTTCCGCCCGTCTTGAGAGGGCGATCGGGGTCATCTACCGCCCGCAGACAGAGCGGCAGAGCCACTACTTCCGCACTCGCGTGGCCGACCAGTTCGACGCGGTGATCCACGTGGACGAGACGCGCGCGTTGGAACCGCTCGAACGGACTGCTCGCTGGGAGAGGGGCGAGGTGCCGGAGACCTATCCGTTCGCGGTGTGAGGTCGTGGAGCGAGAAAGGCGTGCAGTTCGGTGAAAGCACTGCATCAGAGCGTGGAGATCCCAGCCGCGGGCGTCGTGCTGGAAGCCGACGTCGTCGTGCCGGAACACGCGCAGGGGGTGGTGCTGTTCGCACACGGCAGCGGCAGCAGCCGTCACAGCCCCCGCAACCGCTACGTCGCAGGCGAGCTCCAGAACGCGGACCTGGCAACGGTTCTCGCCGACCTCCTCACGCCCGCAGAGGAGCGGGTCGACCTCAGAACGAGGGAACTGCGCTTCGACATCGGACTTCTGGCCAGTCGCTTGGCAGCGCTGGTCGACTGGCTCGGCGAGCACGATCCGACCGCCGGTCTTCCAGCGGGGCTCTTCGGCGCCAGCACCGGTGCGGCCGCCGCGCTCGTGGCCGCCGCGGCCCGACCCGAGTCCGTGTCGGCGGTCGTCTCACGCGGTGGTCGCCCCGACCTCGCCGGCGAAGCACTCCGCTCGGTGCGCGCACCGACGTTGCTGATCGTGGGCGAGCGGGATCCGGTCGTGATCGACCTCAACCGCCAGGCGATGCAGCTTCTTCGTGCCGAGACGGAACTGGTCGTCGTCCCCGGCGCGACACACCTGTTCGAGGAGCCGGGCACGCTGGAACAGGTGGCCCAACTGGCCAGGGAGTGGTTCGTCCGCCACCTGCAGCGCGTGTCGCCCGGCGATTCCGCGACCGCCCGGTGAGCACTTCCGTCAAGTCACCGGAACGATCCGGGCTTCGGTGATGAGACCGTCGTCGATGCTCAACACACCGATGGTGCCGTGCGGTTGACGACGGCGGTCGGTGGGCGAGCCGGGGTTGAAGATGCGGACACCGTCGCCCGTCTCGTCCATCGGGATGTGCGAGTGTCCGAAGACGACGAGGTCGGCACTCGGGAAGCGGCGACGCATCCGGCGAGTCCGGCCGACGGCCGGCCCGCTGTCGTGGATCATCGCGACCCGCAGACCGTCCAACTCCAGTTCCAGCGTCTCCGGCGCACCCCACGCCACCACGTCCGGACCGTCGTTGTTCCCGCACACCGCGTGCACCGGCGCGTAGCCGGCCAGTTCGTCGAGCACACCGGCGACGCACACGTCGCCGGCGTGCAGGATGACGTCGGCCTCTCCGAGATGCTCGGCCACCGGAGGCGGACACGACTTCCACCGTCGCGGCGCGTGCGTGTCCGCCAAGACCACAACTCTCACGCAGCCATCCTGCCGGTCCTGAAGCGTCGACGTCGACCGCTACCGGACAGCCGAACACCAACGGTGCGGACGTGTCCGCGTCAGCCGCGTTCGATCAGGTGCCCGACGACGTCCGGACCGGGATGCGCCGCCCCCGAAGCGTCACGCTTCGTGTCCGCCTCGGGCAACTCCACCGGCACCCCGCTGTCCGTGGCACCGGCCGGGCGCGGCCCGATCCACGCCAGCGCAAGGCGGGTCTCCCCCTTGAGGAAACGCTGCGCACGGACCCCGCCGGTGGCGCGTCC
>DASYMV010000066.1:0-2171 GCA_036008865.1 Pseudonocardiaceae bacterium
TCCCTGGTGCAGGGGACCTGGCCCGTGTTGACGACGTTGATCGTGAAGTTCGGCTGCTGACCGCTCTCGTAGCTGGGCTTGTCCACCTCCGCGGTCACGCCGATCGCCGTGTCCGGGCACGGCTGCGGTGGGCCCGGCGGAGGCGGTGAAGTGGCCGGTGAAGTGGCCGGTGCGGACGTCGCCGAGCTGGGGGGCGACGCGGTGGGCGGCGGTTGTGACGGAGGGGTCGACGCCTGGTGCGCGGCCTGGCCACGCGGTTGCGTCGGCTCTCCCCTGCCGATGAAGGCGCCGAGCAGCCAGACGAGCAGAAGCGCGGCCAGCACGGAGCCGCCGATCGCGATAACGCGCCGCCGCCAGTACACCGACGGCGGGAGCGGGCCCGTTGGCTCGGTCACGCGATCGACGGTAACCCCGCGACGTGCGAAAACCCGGTAGGCCGGATTACTCCGATGCGGTGAACGTGATGTCTGTCCGAATCGCTTGGCACGGGAGCGGACAACCGGTGCAATCTTGGGTACATCCGTGCAACGAGAGGTATGTCGTGACCGCGATCGATGAACTGCTCCGCCGCAACGACGAGCTCGGCAACGTCGTTCCCGGTGATCGTTCCTCCCCCAAGCCGTCCCTGCAGGTGGCGATCGTGACCTGCATGGACTCCCGCATCCGGGTCTTCGAGATCTTCGGCCTGCTGCAAGGCGAGGCGCACGTGCTGCGCAACGCGGGCGGCGTCGTCACCGACGACGTGATCCGTTCGCTCGCCCTGAGCCAGCGCACGCTCGGCACCCGCGAGGTTCTCGTCGTGCAGCACACGAACTGCGGGCTGTCCTTGGTCACCGAGGACGACTTCAAGGACCAGCTGGAGCGGGACACCGGACTGCGTCCGACCTGGGCGGTGGAAGCATTCCGCGAGGTCAAGGACAGTGTCCGCGGCTCGGTCAACCGCCTCCGCCACAGCCCGTTCCTGCCGCACAAGGACAACGTGCGCGGGTTCGTCTACGACGTGCACACCGGCGTGCTGCAGGAAGTCGTCTGACCCCTGTCACCGCACGTCAAGCCACCTGCGATGATCGGTGCGTCATGAGCCTCGACCCCGATTCGCTGCTCGACTGGTTCGCCGCCACGGCACGAGATCTGCCGTGGCGGCGCGCCGACTGCACCGCGTGGGGTGCGCTCGTCAGCGAGATCATGTTGCAGCAGACGCCGGTCGCCAGGGTGGAGCCCGTGTGGCTCACCTGGATGGCGCGCTGGCCGGTCCCGTCGGCGATGGCCGCGGCGAGCCCGGGGGAGGTCGTGCGCGCCTGGGGCAAGCTCGGCTACCCGCGTCGCGCCTTGCGCCTGCACGCCGCGGCAGGCGTGATCGCCGCCGAGCACGGCGACGTCGTCCCGTCCGACGTGGAGACCCTGCTCTCGCTGCCAGGCATCGGTGCCTACACCGCACGGGCGGTGGCCGCGTTCGCCTACGGCCGTCGCGCCCCCGTGGTCGACACCAACGTGCGGCGCGTGGTGGCCAGAGCGGTGCACGGCGCGGCGGACGCGGGGCCGCCGTCGACCACCCGCGACCTCGCCGACGTCGACGCTCTCCTGCCCGCCGAGGAGTCGACGGCGGCCCGGTACTCCGCGGCGCTCATGGAACTGGGTGCACTGGTGTGCACCGCCCGCGCACCGCGTTGCGCGGACTGTCCGATGCTCGACGAGTGCGCGTGGCAGCGCGCCGGGCGTCCGACCTACGCCGGTCCGGTGAAGGCGGTGCAGAAGTTCGCGGGCACCGACCGGCAGGTGCGCGGACTGCTGCTGGACGTGCTTCGCGGCACCGACGAGCCGGTCAGCAAGGCGAGGCTGGACGTGGTGTGGTCGGACGCGGGCCAGCGCGACCGGTGCCTGCACTCGCTGCTGGTCGACGGACTGGTGGAGCAGACCGAGAGCGGTCTCTTCGCACTGCCGGGGGAGCACTGATGGCGCAGGGGCTCGTGGTGTTCTTCGACGACGAGGCCGAAGCAGCGATCCGCGCACTGTGGCGCAGGCTCGACGACGCCGGTGTGCCGAGCCTGCTCGGCCACGCCAACGGTCGATTCCCGCCACACCTGACCTACGCGATGGCCGGGACGATTCCGAGGGGTGCCCGAACCGCGCTGCGGGAGGACCTCGCTCAGTTGTGGCTGCCCGACCTGTGG
>DASYMV010000067.1:0-10877 GCA_036008865.1 Pseudonocardiaceae bacterium
TGCTGAAGTCCGCGCAGTACCCGCCGAGCTGACCGCAGACGTGCTCGTCCACTTCGGCCGGAACGGGGAGGGCACAGGAGCTTCAACGGTCTCCAGCGCGTCCGGCGCCGCGACGTGGCGCCCGGCGCACAGCTACGCGATGAGGTGAGTTCTGCACCTTCCGTTTACCACCACGGCTCTCGGGTAGCTCACAAGCATGGGCAGCAGCTTCGTTCGTGCGGTTGTCACCGGGGGTGCGGGGTTTCTGGGGTCGCACGTGTGCGAGCAACTTCTGCGACGTGAAACCGACGTCGTCTGCGTGGACAACTTCCTGACGGGAAGTCCGGGCAACCTGAGCACGGTTCGCGAGGATTCGCGTTTCACGTTGGTGCAGGCCGACGCCTCGACGGGGCTGGCGGTGGAGGGCCCGGTGGATCTGGTGATGCACCTCGCCTGTCCTGCATCACCCGCGGACTATCTTCGCCATCCCATCGAGACGATGAGGTCGGGCGGGTTGAGCACCATGCACGCACTGGATCTGGCTCACCGCAAGGGTGCCCGGTTCGTACTCGCCTCCACGAGCGAGGTCTACGGCGACCCGTTGGAGCACCCCCAGCGGGAAAGCTACTGGGGGAATGTCAACCCCATCGGGCCGCGCAGCGTCTACGACGAGTCCAAGCGCTTCAGCGAAGCGCTCACGGCGGCGTACCGCAGGGAGCACGGACTGCGCACCGGCATCGCGCGCATCTTCAACAGCTACGGTCCGCGATTGCGCCCCGAAGACGGCCGCATGATCCCCACGTTCATCCGCCAGGCCTTGGACGGTGACGAGCTCACGGTCACCGGACACGGCCGCCAGACACGTTCGATCTGCTACGTCGACGACACCGTCACAGGGCTGCTGGCCTTGGCCCACAGCGAATGCGAGGGCCCGGTCAACATCGGCAATCCGCACGAGTTCACCGTGCTCGAGATAGCGCAGCGCATCCAGCGGCTGACCGGAAGCCGATCGCCCATCCGCCACGTCGATGCCATGGTCGACGACCCCCAGCGGCGGTGTCCGGACATCTCTCTCGCCAAGCGCCTGCTGGGCTGGCAGCCAGTGGTGGAGGTGGATGACGGACTGCAGCGAACCGCCTCCTGGTTCGCGCGCATGCGCGCCGACGCCGTTTAGGTGGAACTTCACAGGGTAGTCGACTGACTCGGGACGGGACCGGGTCGTCGACCCCACAGCTGATGCCGGAGGTCTTCGTGCGAATCCTGGGTGTCAACGCCATCTTCCACGACCCCGCCGCCGCGCTCGTGGTCGACGGCCGCATCGTGGCCGCCGCGGAAGAGGAGCGGTTCAGCCGTCGCAAGCACGGCAAGCGGCCGGTGCCCTTCTCCGCGTGGGAGTTGCCTGAGCAGTCCGCGCGGTGGTGCCTGAGCCAGGCGGGCCTGGAGCCCGCCGACCTCGATGCGGTCGCCTACTCCTACGACCCCCGACTGGTGGAGCCGGACCAACAGGGACTGGACGCGAACTGGGAGGAACTGCGCACCACCTACGCGCGGCGTGCGCCGAACTTCCTCGCGACCGCGTTGCCCGGACTGGACCCTGCGATCGTCCGCTTCGTGCCGCACCACGTCGCCCACGCCGCGTCGGCCGGGCTCGCGGCCCCTTTCGGCGACTCCGCTGTGCTGGTCGCCGATGGACGCGGCGAGTGCGCATCGCACCTGGGCGGCAGCTACCGCGATCACCAGCTCACCGTGCTGGCGAGCCAGCGCCTTCCGCACTCGCTCGGACTGATGTACGAAGACCTCACCGATCACCTCGGGTTCCTGCGTTCCAGTGACGAGTACAAGGTGATGGCACTGGCCTCGTACGGCAGACCTCGGCACCTCGATCAGATGCGCGAGCTGGTGCGCACCACGGATGACGGCGGCTTCACCGTCCACCCGATCGACTGGGCCAGCATGGCCAAACGCCGCGACTCCCACGCCGAGATGCTCGCCGAACACGCCGACCTCGCGGCCAGTGTGCAGGTGCGGGTCGAGGAGGTGCTGCTGGAGCTCGCACGGTGGCTGCACGAACAGACCGGTCAGGAGCGACTGACCATGGCGGGCGGGGTCGCTCTGAACTGCGTCGCCAACACGCGGATCGCCGCGGAGGGCCCTTTCAAGCAGGTGTGGGTGCAGCCGGCTGCCGGAGACGCGGGCACGGCGCTCGGTGCGGCACTCCACGTGGCCGCGGAGCTCTCCGAGCCGGCGGACCCGATGCCGGGTGCCGACCTCGGGCGCAGTTGGACCGATGACGAGATCGAGACCCGGCTGAACACCGCGAAGGTGGCGTACGAGCGCCCGGACGACGTCGCTGTCGCGGTGGCGCAGGCACTCGCGCAGGACGAGGTCGTCGCGTGGTTCCAAGGCCGCAGCGAGTACGGCCCACGTGCACTGGGCAAGCGCTCGCTGATGGCACACCCCGGCCGGGTGGAGAACCTCGCGCGACTCAACGACGTCAAGGGACGCGAGCAGTTCCGGCCCGTGGCTCCCATGGTTCTCGCCGACCGTGCCCACGAACTGTTCGACCGCGGGCCCTTGCCGAGCCCCTACATGCTCTTCGTGCACGACGTGCGCCCCGGCTGGCGCGAGCGCATCCCCGCGGTCGTGCACGTCGACGGAACGGCGCGGATCCAGACGGTCGACCCCCTGGTCGACCCGCTGCTCGCCCGGATGCTCAGCGAGTTCGAGGCCGCCACGGGACTTCCGGTCGTGGTCAACACCAGCCTGAACACCGCGGGCAGGCCGATGGTCGACGATCCGAGGGATGCGTTGGAGTGCTTCGGGTCGGCACCGGTCGACCTGCTGGCCATCGGTGGCTTCGTGGTCCGCAGGCCGGCGGTGGCACGATGAGCGGCTCCGAAGTGGACTACGCGGTCGTCATTCCCACCGTGGGGCGGGAGAGCCTCCACGTGGTCGTGCAGACGCTGTTGCGCGGCAGTGGTCCGTCACCCCGCGAGATCATCGTGGTGGATGACCGGCCCGAGCCGACCACCCCCCTGCTGACCGGCCTGCCGCTCGCGGTCCGGGTGCTGCGGTCGGGAGGCCGGGGGCCGGCGGCGGCGCGCAACGTCGGATGGCGTGCAACGCGGTCCGAGTGGGTGGCGTTCCTCGACGACGACGTGGTTCCGGCTGCGAACTGGGCCGAACAGCTCGTGGCCGATCTGCGCGGATTGCCCGCCGAGGTCGGAGCGAGCAAGGCTCACATCAGGGTGCCGCTCCCAGAGGAGCGCAGGCCGACCGATGCCGAGCGGGGAACCGCGGGCCTCGAGACTGCGCGCTGGATCACCGCTGACATGGCTTTCCGGCGTGCGGTGCTGGCACAGATCGACGGCTTCGACGAACGGTTCCCCAGGGCGTACCGCGAGGATGCCGAGCTGGCGCTTCGCGTGCTGCGCAACGGTCACCGCATCGTGGACGGCGAGCGGGAGACGGTTCACCCGGTGCGTTCTTCAGGGTTCTTCGCGAGCCTGCGGGCGCAGCGCGGCAACGCCGACGACGCGCTCATGCGGCGGCTGCACGGCGCCGGTTGGCGAAGCGCGATCGGCGGCAGCCCCGGACGGCTTCGCCAACACGCGTTGACCACCGCCGCGGGCATCGCATCCGTGGTGTTGGGACTTGCGGGCAGGAAACGCAGCGGCGGCGTGGCGGCGGCGCTGTGGGCGCTGTTGACCGCGGAGTTCGCGACGCGGCGTGTGCTCGCGGGTCCGCGCGAACCGGACGAGGTGCTGCGCATGCTGGTCACCAGCGTCGCGATACCGCCGGCGGCGTGTGCACATCGCGTCAGAGGTGAGCTCCGCTTCTGGAACGAGCGCCCGTGAACCGCCGGGAGATCCTGGTGTTGCGGGCGCTCGGACTGGGCGACCTGCTGACCGCGATTCCCGCCTTGCGGGCGCTGCGACGTGCGGAGCCCGACGCCAGGATCACCCTGGCCGCGCCGAACTGGCTGACACAGCTCGCCGATGAGATCGATGCGGTCGACCGGTTGCTCCCCACACCCGGACTGACCCGGCTGGAGTGGTCCGGAGCTCCACCCGAGCTCTCGGTCAACCTGCACGGACGCGGCCCCCAGAGCATCGACCTGCTGACCGAACTGCGCCCGTCCGAGCTGTTCAGCCACGCGAGCCGCCACCATCCGCGTGTGCGGGGCCCGCAGTGGCAGGAGGAGCAGCACGAGGTGCGGCGGTGGTGCCGGATGCTCGAACACTTCGGGATCGCGACCGATCCGGACGATCTGAACCTTCCCAAACCCATGAGGGGCGGCCCGGCACCCGGCGCCGTGGTGGTGCACCCCGGCGCGAGTCACCGTGCGCGGTGCTGGCCGGCGCAACGGTACGGCGAAGTGGCGAGCCGGCTGGCCGAGGCGGGCGCGCACGTCGTGGTGACCGGCAGCGCCTCGGAACGTGAGCTGGCGTCAGTCGTGGCGCGCGTCGCAGGCTTGCCGGAGCACCACGTGCTGACCGGCAACACAGGTCTGTCGTCGCTCGCCGCGCTCATCGCGCACGCTCGGATGGTCGTGTGCGGAGACACCGGCGTCGCACACCTCGCCACCGCCTACGGCACACCGTCCGTCGTGCTCTTCGGCCCCGTGTCACCGGCGCACTGGGGACCACCACCGGATCGTCGGCAACACCAGGTCCTGTGGGCGGGATCGATCGGTGACACCTTCGCCGACCGACCCGACCCCGGTCTGCTGCAGATCACCGCGGACCAGGTCATCGGCGCAGTCGAGTCGTACTGGAGTTCAGGCGGCGAGAGCCGATCGGTGAAAGGTGGTGCCGCGTGTGCTCGTATCGGATCGGCGTCATAGGAGCGGGCTACGTCGGGTTGACCACCGCGGCCTGCTTCGCGCGGCTGGGCCACCGCGTGGTCTGCACCGACATCGACGAGTCCAAGGTGAACGCGCTGCGACGCGGCACGGTGTCGGCGCGGGAACCGGGGCTCTCCGAGCTCGTCGTCGAAGGACTGCGGGCAGGGCGGCTGACCTTCGTGGCGGAGAATCCACCCGCCCTCACGGGCTCGGACATGGTGTTCCTGTGCCTGCCGACGCCCAGCGGCGACGACGGCGCAGCGGACTTGCGCGCGGTGCACTCGGTGGTGCACGAGGCACGGGACTTGCTCGCGCCGGAGTGCGTCGTGGTCATCAAGTCCACGGTGCCCGCGGGAACGACCGATCTGGTCCAGGAGTCGCTCGCCCGGCCCGACGTCGCGGTGGTGAACAACCCCGAGTTCCTCCGCGAGGGACATGCCGTCGAGGATTTCCTGCGACCGCAACGGGTCGTGGTCGGCTCACACTCGGAACAGCCCGCTAGACGGGTGGTGGAACTCTACGCGGACTCCGGCGCGCCCGCGGTGCTGATGACACCCCGCAGCGCGGAGCTGGTCAAGTACGCGAGCAACTGCTTCCTCGCCATGAAGCTGTCCTACGTGAACACGCTGGCGGAACTGTGCGAACGGATCGGCGCCGACATCGACGACGTCACCGAGGGCATGCGCTACGACGACCGGATCGGGTCCGCTTTCCTCGCACCAGGGCCCGGCTGGGGCGGCTCGTGCCTGCCCAAGGACACCAGAGCGCTGCTGTCCACGGCGCACTCAGCCGATGTCGACTTCCCCCTGCTCTCCGCCACGATCGGAACCAATTCGCATCAACAGGACCGGATCGCTCGCCGGGTGCGCGAGCTCACGACGGGCTCTCCCCGTGGCTCACTGGCAGGTGTCCGGATAGGAATGCTGGGCCTGACCTTCAAGGCGGGCACCGACGACCTCCGGGACTCTCCGGCGCTCGCCGTCGCGCGCTTGCTCGCCGCCGACGGTGCGGAACTCACCGGTTACGACCCGTGCGTCCCGCGATCGAGTCGCTTCACCGGTCCAGTCGAGGTGGTCGATTCCCCCCACCACGCCGCCGAGGGCGCGTCAGCACTGGTGGTGCTCACCGAATGGCCCGAGTTCTCCGAACTCGACTGGCCGCGACTCGCACGGGAAGTCCGCAACCCCGTCGTGCTGGACACCAGGAATGTGCTGGCGCCGAAAGTGTTGCGGGAAGCCGGTTTCCAGCTGCACGGTCTGGGCAGGCCCGCAGCGGCACACTGATCGGCGCCCCGCCGAACCGCCTTCAGGCCGGGGAGCACGTCACGGCCACGAGCCTTCTTCGGCATGGCACACGACGAGCTCGCGCAGCTCACAGCCGGCCGGTTGGCGAAGTGCGACGAGGATCGTGTCGGCCACACGCTCCGGAGGGTTGAGCTTGCTGTCGTCCGGTGGCCGGTACTGCTCCTCGCGGTCGTCGAAGAAATGGGTCTTCATGCCGCCGGGAATCACCAGCGTCACTCCCACCTCCCCCGCCGTCTCCGCCGCGAGGGCCCGCGTGAACCCGACGACGCCGAACTTGGACGCGCAGTAGGCGGTCGCGTCGCTCACCGCTCGCAGCCCGAGCGTGGACGCGATGGTGACGACACGCCCACCGCTTTCCCGCACGAAGGGCAGCGCCGCACGCACCACCGCGGCCGTGCCGAGCAGGTTGACCTGCACGACGCGTTCCCACGCCTCGGCCGTGACCGAGTCGAGCCGCCCGCAGGCGTCCGTGCCGGCGGCGGTGACCACCGCGTTCAGCCCGTCGTTCCGCTCGGCCACGGCGCGGACCGCGCGCTCGGCGGCACGGGTGTCCGACAGGTCCACGAGTTCGAAGTCCTCCACCTGCTCCGAGGGCGCGGCCTTGTCGAGCACCAACGCACGCCCTCCGGCGGCCCGCACCGCGCGGACGACCGCCGCGCCGAGCCCGGACGAACCTCCGGTGACCAGAACAGATCCCAGCTCATCGTGCGAATGCATCTACTCCTCCTCGGAGCACGTGGGCGAGTCGCGTGGTCGAAAGTCCTTGGTGATACGGCAGGACGACGGTCCGCCCTCCCCAGCGGCGGACCGCGTCGGCCTCCGGCAGCGCGTCAGCCGAGTAGTCACCGCCCTTGACCCACAGGTCCGGTCGCAATCGGGCCAGGACGGCCTCAGGGGTGTCGTCGTCGAACACGACGACCGCGTCCACGCAACCCAGTGCGGACAGCAGTTCAGCGCGGTCGCTCTCGCAGTTGATCGGGCGGTCGGGCCCTTTGAGCCGACGAACCGACGTGTCGGAGTTCAGGCACACCACCAGGCAGTCGCCCAACGCCCTGGCCGCCGCAAGGGTCCGCACGTGTCCCGCGTGGAGGAGATCGAAGCAACCGCCAGTCGCCACCACGGTGCCCCCGCGCGCTCTGGTCGCCTCGACCACGCGGTGAGCGTCGCTCAGCGGAGGTGCGGACGGCCTGCCGACGCCGGAAGCACCGCCGTGACCGAGGAAGTCCGCCGCCGCCGACACGGCCGCGGCGACCGCGTCGTCCGTGGCCGCTCCCGCCATCAAGCGAGCCGCGACAGTGGCCGCGAAGCGATCTCCGGCTCCGCAGGGGTCGACGACCGGCGTCCGGGGCGCGGGCACCGCCACCTGGACACCGCCGCGGTCCAGCAGCGCGCCCTGAGCTCCCAGGGTGACGACCACGGCGCGTGCGCGCCATCGGGCCCGCAGTTGCGCGGCGGCCTCGGCGGCGTGCATCAGCCCACTCGCCGCCTGAGCCTCGCGCAGGTTGGGGGTCACCAACCGCGCATCCGGCACGGGTGGTGCGCCGCGCGGATGCGGATCCCACACCACCGGTACGGATTTCAGCACCTCGCGCAGTCGCGCGTCACCGGTGATCCCACGGCCGTAGTCCGACACCAGCACGAGGTCCGCGGAGCGCACGGCGTCGAGCATGTCGTCGGTGAGTCGCGCGGGCGTGGGTCCTCCACCCCGGTCGAGCCTCGCGATGGAGTGGCCGCCGCACCGCAGTCTGGTCTTGACCGGCGTGGGTTCGGGCGAGGGTCCCACCACCGCTGTCACGGCCCCGAGCTCGCGGCGAAGGCGATGTCCGTCCTCATCGTCGGCCACTGCCGTCACCAGTGTGACCGGCACGCCGTCGGCAGCGGCCAGCAAGGCCGCAAGTCCAGCCCCACCCGGCCGCGCGTGTTCCTCCCGCACGTCCAGGACCGGCGCCGGTGCGTCGGGACAGATCCGCTCCACCGCGCCTTCGACGTCGATGTCGAGCAGCGCGTCACCCACGACCACCAGGTTCACGACACCCTCCTCGCGTCCCGTGAGGACAAAGCGCTCTCGAACGCCGTGCAGACGAGATGTACGGCGACCAACTGAGCTTCCTGCACATTGGCCGTGCATCCCGGCAGACACAGCGCGTCGTCCACGAGCTCGACGAGGGGGTTCGGCGCGGGGCCGGTCAGTGCCCATGTCGTCGCGCCCGCGTTCCTCGCGGCGTGAGCGGCCATCAACAGGTTGGGGCTGCGGCCGCTGGTCGACAGCAGGACGACCACGTCGTACGGCCTCGCGTGCGCGGTCACCTGCCGGGCGAACACCTGTTCGTAGCCGTAGTCGTTGCCGATCGCCGTCACGCTGGAGGTTTCCGCGCACAGCGCAATGGCCGAGAACGGCTTGCGGTCGTCGCGGAAACGCCCGACCAGCTCTGCGGTCAGGTGCTGGGCCTCCGCGGCGGACCCCCCGTTTCCGGCGGCGAGCAGCCTGTGCCCGGCCTGCAACCGGTTGGCCAACGTGGAACCCCAGCGGTTGATGCGCGCGGTCTGTCGCCGCAATCCGTCGAGCGTCTCGTTCAGACCGTCCAGGTGCGAGGTCAGCTCACTGTTCATCGAGCACCACCCGCCACGGCCTCTCGCACGTGCTCCGATCGCCCGGCGCACGCCCGCTCGTACACCCCGAGCGTGTCGATGGCGATCTGATCCCAGCTGTACCGGGCGTGGACCCGGTCGCACCCCGCCGCCCCGTAGGTGTCGCGGCTGGTCCGGTCGCCCAGCAGCGCACGCAGTGTTCGCGCGAGCGCGCGCGGGTCGCGCGGTGGCACGTGCAGGCCGGTGACCCCGTCCACCACGGTGTCGGTGAGGCCGCCCACCGCGGCGGCCACGACGGGCACGCCGCAGGCCATCGCCTCGAGAGGCACGATGCCGAACGGTTCGTACCAGGGCACGCACACCACGATGTCCGCCGACCGCAGCAGCGCGGGCATCTGAGCACGTGACTTCTGGCCTACGAGCGAGACGCGGTCGGCCACCCCGGCCGCGCGCGCGCACGCCATCAACCGCTTGGCTTCCGGGTCGTCGTGCAGGCGGCCCTGTTCCGGACCGCCCGCGATCACGAGTTCAACGCCCGGCAACGTGCGCAGAGCTGTGATCACGATGTCGAAACCCTTGCGCGGCAACAGTCTCCCGACACTGACGATGCGCGGAGTCCGGCTGCGGGAGGCGCACTTCCCGTACGGGGTGAACCCCTGCACGTCCACGCCGCAGGGCACGACGGAGATGCGAGATCTCGGCACGCCCATGCCGATCAACTCGAACACCTCGTCCGTGCAGGTCGCCGCGATGCGCGTCGCCTCCATGCCGATCAGCTTCTCGATGCTGATCCGGCTCGGCGGGCTGGTGTCGTCGGCGCCCTGGTGACGGCGTTTGACGACCCCGAGCGCGTGATAGGTGTGCACCACGGGAGCGTCGACCTTCTTGGCTGCCAGAATCGTGGCCAGCCCGGACATCCAGAAATGGGAGTGCGCCACGTCCGGCGGTTGTTCGCTCCACCGTTGGTCGAGGTAGCGGGCGAAATCGCCCATGTGCGGCAGGAGCTGGTCCTTGGGCAAGCGCACCGGCGGACCCGCGGGCACGTGGACGACGTCGAATCCGCGCTTGGTCCGGACGCGCTCGGGTAGCTCCGGATCATCCCTGCGGGTGTAGACGGTGACTCGGTGGCCCTGCCTCGCCAGCGCCGAGGACAACTCGGCCACGTGCACGTTCTGGCCGCCCGCATCCACCTCTCCCAGCGCCGCCAGAGGACTGGCGTGCTCGGAAACCATCGCGATCCTCATGTGGTCACCTCTGCCAACAGCTGATCCCAGTTCCGCGAGAACGCGGCGAGTCCGTAGCGGGCCAGGGCGAATTCCCTGGCCTGTGCGCCCATGTGCCGGGCCAGTTCGGGGTCGGCGATGAGCCGCTGCGTCCCCTGCACGAGGTCTTGCACCCGTGTGGAGAGCACGCCGGCACCGGGCGGCACCGCCTGCACCGCTTCGGTACTGGCCAGTGCCACCACCGGCATGCCGAGGTGCATCGCCTCGATCAGGGAGAGGCCCAGCGAAGTCCACCGGACGGGGTGCACGTACACCCGCCGGCGTGCCAGCTCTTCGTGCAGCCGGCAAGTGGGGAGGTCACCCACCTCAGCAAGACGAGCCGCGTCGAGCCCGAGCCGCTCGCGCAGTCCGGCGAGCCCCATCCCGAACACGTCGACCGGGGCCACCGCGGCGAAGTGCGGCAACAGGTCCGTCCCGGTGACTCGCCAGCGTCGCACCGGCTCGTTGACGACGACCGCGGCCCTCTCGAGGTCACCGAGATATCGCGGGCCGGGGTCCACCACGCCGTGCTCGATCACCGTGGTCGGCGTCGTGCCGCATTCCCACATCAGCTGGTTGAAGTGCGTGACGTGCACCAGCGTCAGCTCAGGCCGGTCGGCCATCGGGTGGCGGGTGTTGGGCACGTCGCCCTTCGGGGTGTTGTGCTCGACGTAGACGGCGGGCAGGTCGTGCCCCGGCCTGCGACCGGACCACCTCTCGACGAGATCGAGCTCCTCCGGCC
Organism: Pseudonocardiaceae bacterium; assembly: GCA_036008865.1. Classification (GTDB taxonomy): domain Bacteria; phylum Actinomycetota; class Actinomycetes; order Mycobacteriales; family Pseudonocardiaceae; genus DASYMV01. The sequence goes on from DASYMV010000067.1 coordinate 10,723, forward strand.
GCTGGAGGACCACCACGTCGATCTCCGCGCCGGCGAGGTCCTCGGCATCGTCGGCGAGTCCGGTTCCGGCAAGTCGGTCACCTCGCTGGCGATCATGGGTCTGCTGCCGCACACCGCGCGGATCAGTGGCTCGGTCAAGCTGCACGGCAAGGAGC
>DASYMV010000068.1:0-1788 GCA_036008865.1 Pseudonocardiaceae bacterium
CACGACCCCGACTTCACCATGACCAAGCTCCCCGGCGGGAAAGTCGCCTTCACCAGGCGGACATAGGCCGACCGCCACCCACCATCGCTCACGAGGCGTGTCCCGTTCCTCTGCTCTGAGGAGCAGCGACTTGTGACGCCGATGGAGCGCCGATCTCTCCCCGTCCGCTCCCGGTGTGCTCACTCCCAGAAGGTCGGCGAGGGACTGACAGTCTCGATAGAGGCTGGCGTTCAGGCCAGCCTTCGCTGTGGCCGCCACATTGGATGTGTCGTCGATGATGAACACATACTGTCGCGGATCAACAGCCAGTTGACGGCACGCCGCTAGAAACACAAGCGGAACCGCGCAGGCGTCGCCTTGCGCGGGACAGATGGCGGTGGGTGGTTGCGAGTTCCCACTGGTCATCGTTCGAACTGGGTGTGTCCCTGTTGAGACTGAAGCGCACTCATCTGCCGATCACCGAGCGTTCGCTCCGCCGGAGGGCTACGGGCCCGGCCTTCAGGCCAATGCGTATAGGGCTACGTCGTGGAACGCTTCACCCACAGGCTGTGCACGGCGCAAGATGCCTTCGAGTTCGAACCCGAGCCGCTCGGCGACGGCGCGACTACGAGCGTTCTCGACAGCGGTCCGAATCTCGATCCGGCGGACTCCGCGGTCGCCGCAGAGGTGGTCGATGAGGCCGCGCGCCGCACGGCTCACTAGACCGCGCCCTTCTGCGTCCGCGTCAATCCAATACCCGAGGTCCGCCGTCCCCGCATATGTATCGATCCGTGCTCCGATTGAACCGACGAGCACGCCGTCCTGGCGGAACGCGGCCGGCAAACTCCGGCCTGCTACCCACTCGGTGAGTTCGTGATTCGTGAACTGCGCCAGTGCTTCGCGGGTTTGCTGGCCCTGCGCCCAGGGCTCCCATTGCCGTAGCCGGTCGAGGTTCTTCGCGATGAGTTCGTGTAGCGGGTCCACAGTCCAGGGCTCTCGCAGAACAAGATCCAGGTTGTCCCCCAGGTCGATGGTGAAGCGAGCCAATCGTCTGACCTCCCCGTCACCACGCCGGTCCGCCCGGCCGCTCATCAACAGTGAAGGGATACTACTCATCTGCCGCGTTCCGCGCGGTTCGCGAGTGCGGTCAGGCTGCGAGCGCGACTGGGCGCCGACGGGACCGTTCCCGTGACGGCCGCCTCGGTCGTGGAAGGTGAAACCCACCGTTGGACGCTCCGCGCTCCAGGTGGGTGTCGATGACCACCATCGACGCGGTCGCCTCGGTGCGGCCGTCAGCCTCCCGGGCTTACGCGTGCAGCACCGTCAGCGCCCGCGCCCAGGTGCCGTTGCGCGACCAGCGGCGGAACTGCGACCAACACCCGGGTCCAGGCCCGAACGACTCAGGCAGGAACCGCCGCTGGCAGCCGGTGTGGGAGATGTAGAGCATCGCGTTCACTACCCTGCGCAGGTCATCGGCATGCCTTCGGCCGCGCTTCCCCGGCGCGTTGAACCCCGACTCGAGAAGGTCCCACCGCTCGTCGGTCAGGCCACTGGGTACGCCATGCCTCGCACGGCGACAACCGGCTTCCCCTCAGCGCCCGCAGCGCACATGAGGAGGACACTCGGGGCTGCGGGGTTCGAGACGGTTGCTGTGCAACCTCTCAACCACCGGACCGTCAGTCGAGTCCCAGCTGCTCGACGACCCATGTCCAGAGGTGCTCGCGCTCGGCCTCACCGGTGCGGGTCTTCTTGAGGATCTGCGTCGGTCGCGGGTGCCGGTCGTGCCAGAGCCGGCCGCCCGTGGGAGTG
>DASYMV010000069.1:0-2619 GCA_036008865.1 Pseudonocardiaceae bacterium
ACCAGAGTCGCGCTCGCTGTCGCACTCGGCAGGCGGCCGGAACTGCTGCTGCTGGACGAGCCGTTGGCGGACCTGGACCCGCTGGCACGCGAAGAGGTCATGCGGACGGTGATGGCAGAGGTAGCCGAGACCGGCATGACCTGGGTGGCCTGGAGGCAGCAGCGCCTGCAAATGTTGATCATCGTTGGGGTGGTGGTCGTCGCCGCCGCGGCCCTGGTCGGCATCGGGTTCGACGCGGCCTCGCTGCACGGTCACGGCGGGGAGCAAGCGGTGGGCGACCGTTACGGCACATTCCTCTCCCTGCTCCCCTGGCGCTTCTCGCGCTACCTGTCCTCCTCGGCATGTTCGCCGGGGCGCCGCTGTTCGCACGGGAGATCGAGCACGGAACCCACGTGTTCGGACTGACCCAGTCGGTCAGCCGGACTCGATGGTGGGCCACCAAACTCGTGATGGGCGGCCTGCCGGTCACCATCGCGATGCTCGCGCTGGGTCTGGTCACGACCTGGACGCTCGACTCGGTCGGCAGGATCGCGGTCAGCCGGATGTGGACGCCGATGTTCGAGATCCAGGGCCTGGTACTGAGCGCGTACACGTTGCTCGCGTTCACCCTGGGTGCGACAGCCGGTCTCCTGGTCAGGAACACGCTCGCGGCGATGGTGATCACGGTCATCGGCTACCTCGGCGTCGTGATCACGGTCGCGAACGGCGTCCGGCCGCACTACGCCACCCCCGAGTACCGCGTGCAGGACGTCCCGTACGACGCGTGGCGCGTGGAGTCGGGTTTCCTCGACCAGAACGGTCACGAGGTGGCGTTCTCCCCCTTCGCCACCTGCGGCACGACCGACATCAGAAATTGCCTGCGGGACAACGGCATCGCCGCGCAGTTCACCCGCTTCCACCCCGTCGAACGGTTCTGGAGTTTCCAACTGATCGAGACCGGCCTCTTCGTCCTGCTCGGCGTGGCGTTGCTCGGCCTCGGAGCCTGGGCCCTGCACAGACGGGAGACCTGACCGCGCTGCGGAGCACTCGCCCGTCCCGCGGGACGGGCGACCACGGCAGCTCTGATGCCCGGTGATCGACGCGAGTTCGGCGGCCCGCAGCACTCGCAACCTCCCACCGCCAACCCCGCACGAATCCGATCCCCCGGTCGTGCCGAGCTCCCTTCGGGAGAACAGCACGACGGGAGGCCGCCTTCGTAGCAGTCCGAGACCCTTGTGTTCATGAAGTGATTATTTTGGTCAACACTGAAGTAATCGATGAGTTGATGTCGACCGTGAACAACTCCTCGTGCACTGTTGAAGGACGGCCTTCGCCAATCCGCTGGGCGTTGCGCGGTTGCCGCTGCCGGTCGCGGGTAGGCGGACCTGCACCAGCGCTCAGGCGTGAGGAAGACAATGACGAGCCAGCCGGCCCGGATGCGCCGGGCAGCGCCCGCATCGGCCGGTCACCAGATGGTTTTGTCGAAGTCGGAGGACCGCTGGTCCCGGACAGTCGCCGAGTGGGTGCGTCAGGCGCTCGAATGCGGTGAAATGGTCATCTGCAGTGCGGCCTTCCCGGCCTTCGAGAGCGCATCGCTGGCCGCGGTGCTGTGCGATGTGGGAATCGACGCCGATGTGGCGCTGGCGGAGGCCAGGTTGTCGGTGCTGCCCTCGACGGAGGTCTACCGGAACCCCGGACCAGTAGGACTGGGACACGGAGCAGCCGCGCGGCCTGAGGATCGAGGTGCGCCACGACAGGGAGTGAAGATGAGCGAGACGACTCGCGGGAGCGCCATCGCGCTGACGGGCCACGAGTGCTTGCTGACCTCAACCGACTCGGAGTTCACCACGACCGCCGCGAGCTTCGTGCGAGAAGGCCTGGATGCGGGCGAGCACGTGCTGTGCACGTTGTTCAACCGCAATTCGCGCCTGTTGCGGGAGACGCTGGGGACGGACGCCGGGCAGATCACCTTCAGCGACAGCGCCTACTGGTATCGCACGCCCGGCCGCGCCTTCGCCGAGTACCACCGCTTCATCGACCTGTTCGACGGCCGCGTGCCGGCCGTACGGGTGGTGGGCGAGTTCGGCATCACTGATTGCAGCGAACCGATGGCACGGGAGTGGATTCGGTACGAAGCCGCCCTCAACGTCGGCTTCGCCGACCGTCCCGTGCGGGTGTTGTGCCACTACGACATGCGGAAGGTGGAACCCGACCGCATCGAACAGGCCCTGCGTGCCCATCGGGGAGTGCTCACGTCTTCCGATGTCCGAACGAACCCGGATTTCACCGACCCGTACCGGCTGGCCGCGGGCCTGAAGGGAGAACCGTTCAGCAGTCCTCCGTTCGTGCTGCGCGAGTTCGATCTCAGCACCGGCTCCCTGGCGGAGCTCCGCCGACTGGTGCGAGTTCACGGGCGGCGCCTCGACGCGACGTCCGACAGGACCGACAACGCCCTGATCCACGGCGGGGGCGGCACGGTGCGCCTGTGGAACGAAGGTGCGACGCTCCTCGCCGAAGTCGTCAACAGCAAGGGCATCATCGATCAGCCCCTCGCCGGATACCACCGCCCCGAGCGTTGAACGAGCGAGGTCTCGGGCTCTGGCTCGTTCGCCAGCTCTGCGATCTGATCGACATCCGTGG
>DASYMV010000070.1:0-15296 GCA_036008865.1 Pseudonocardiaceae bacterium
AGCACGCCGCGGCGTCACCGGCCTCGGTGGTCGTCGACGTCGAGGAGGACGTGCTCCGCGTGGAGGTCCACAACGAGCGGTCCGGGGCGCCGTCCACCCCACTGCCGGGTGGCGGGCACGGCCTGGTCGGCCTGAGGGAGCGCGCCGCGTTGCTCGGCGGCCGCTTCGAAGCCGGTCCCACCGACGAGGGCGGCTTCCTGCTCCGGGTCACCTTCCCGCTGGTGCGACCGCGCGACGAGCAGGCCGAGACGCGAGCGGCCCGGTACGAGTGACTCGTACCGGGCCGCTGGCCGTTGTCATCGCGTCGGCTGCGCCGATTCTCAGAAGTCGCCTTCGCGCTGCTTGCGAAGCTTGGTCAGCGCTTCCTCGAGGATCGCCGCACCGTCAGCGTCGGAACGCCGCTCCTTCACGTACGCCAGATGCGTCTTGTACGGCTCGTTGCGCGGAGGCGCCGGCGGGGCCTGCTCGTCCCGCCCGGCGGGAAGCCCGCAGCGCGGGCAGTCCCAGACCTCCGGCAACTCCGCCTCGACCGCGAAGGACGGACGTGACTCGTGACCGTTCGCGCACCAGTACGACACCCGACGGCGCGGTGCGGACTCGCCGCGCTCGGATTCGCCCATCGGACCTGCGCCGACTCGGGTACCGCGAATCGCGTTGCCACCAGCCATCGACCCTCACACCCCCACCACGTGGTTGTCCCGAATTGCCATGGAACGTGCTACCGGTCCGGTCAGCCGACCTTGACCAGAAGTCCGATGCCCACGATGGCGATGACCCAGATCGCGCCGACGAAGAGCGTCAGGCGGTCGAGGTTCTTCTCGACAACGCTGGAACCGGACAGACTCGACTGCATTCCACCGCCGAACAGTGAGGACAGGCCGCCTCCCCGACCGCGGTGCAGCAGCACGAGCAGCACGAGCAGCACGCTGGAGACGATCAACAAGATCTGCAGGAACAGAATCATTTCTTCCTCGCTGTCAGGCGGTCGACGCCACAGAGTACCGGGTCGACTGCCGAACGTGGACAACCGTGTGGGCGGGCTGTTCGGGTCAGGGTAGAGGGCCGCCGGCGGCCAGCGCACACAGCTTGCTGAACTCGTCGGCGTCGAGGCTCGCGCCGCCCACGAGGGCACCGTCGATGTCCTTCTGCGCCACGAGTTCGGCGATGTTGCCCGACTTCACCGAGCCGCCGTAGAGAATCCGCACGACGCCTGCGACCTCGTCGCCGTACTTGCCCGCGAGCTGCGAGCGCAGCGCGCCGCAGACCTCCTGGGCGTCCGCGGAGCTCGCGACGCGACCGGTGCCGATGGCCCACACCGGCTCGTAGGCGACGACGACCTCACGCACCTGCTCGGCCTTGAGACCCTTCAGCGCGTTGATCAGTTGCTCGCTGCAGTGCTCGACGTGGCGGCCCTCCTCGCGGACGTCGAGCTTCTCGCCGACGCAGAGGATGGGCGTCATGCCGTTGCGCAGCGCGGCCTTGACCTTGGCGTTGACGAGTTCGTCGTCCTCGTGGTGGTACTCGCGCCGCTCCGAGTGGCCGACGACGACGTAGCTGCAACCGAGCTTGGCGAGCATCCGACCGGACACGTCACCGGTGTAGGCACCGGAGTCGTGCTGCGAGAGGTCCTGCGCGCCGTAGCGCAGCAGCAGCTTGTCCCCGTCCACCAACGTCTGCACGCTGCGAATGGCCGTGAACGGCGGCAGGACCGCCACCTCGACCTTGGCGAAGTACTTCTCCGGCAGGGAGAAGGCGATCTTCTGCACGAGTGCGAGCGCTTCGAGGTGGTTGAGGTTCATCTTCCAGTTGCCGGCGATGAGCGGCTGACGGGGTGCCATCAGTCCTCCAGCACTGAGACGCCGGGGAGTTCCTTGCCCTCGAGGAACTCCAGTGATGCACCACCACCGGTGGAGATGTGCGAGAAGCCGTCCTCCGGCAGACCGAGCGCGCGGACCGCGGCGGCCGAGTCGCCACCACCGACGACGGTGAACGCGTCGCTGGCGACGAGCGCCTCCGCGACGGCGCGGGTGCCACCCGCGAACGCCTCGAACTCGAACACGCCCATCGGGCCGTTCCAGAACACGGTCGCGGCGTCGCCGAGCTTGCCGGCGAAGAGCTCCCTGGTCTTCGGGCCGATGTCGAGCCCCTGCCGGTCAGCCGGGATCGCCGTGGCCTCGACCACGTCGTAGTCCGCGTCGGGCGCGAAGTCGGTCGCGGCGAGGACGTCGACCGGCAGCACCAGCTCGACGCCGCGCTTCTCGGCGTCTTCGAGGAAGCCCCTGACCTGTTCGAGCTGGTCGGCCTGCAGCAGGGACTTGCCGACCTCGTGACCCTGGGCCTTGAGGAAGGTGTAGGCCATGCCGCCGCCGATGAGCAGGCGGTCGACCTTCGTCAGCAGGTTCGCGATGACACCGAGCTTGTCGGAGACCTTCGCGCCGCCGAGCACGACCACGTACGGGCGTTCGACCTCGTCGGTGAGCTTGCGCAGCACCTTCAGCTCGGCGAGCACGAGGTCGCCCGCGTAGTGCGGCAGCACCTTCGCCACGTCGTAGACCGAAGCCTGCTTGCGGTGCACCACACCGAAACCGTCCGAGACGAAGGCCCCGTTCGGGTTGACCAGTGCGGCCAGTTCAGCGGCGAGCGCCTCGCGCTCGGCGTCGTCCTTGCTGGTCTCGCGCGGGTCGAACCGGATGTTCTCCAGCAGCGCCACGCCACCGTCGGCCAGCGCACCGACCACGGAACGCGCGGACTCGCCGACCACGTCGGAGGCCAGTGCCACCTCGGTGCCGAGCAGTTCGCCGAGGCGGGCGGCGACCGGTGCAAGGGAGAACTTCGGGTCCGGCTCCCCCTTGGGACGCCCCAGGTGTGCTGTCACGACGACGCGGGCGCCGGCGCCGGTCAGCGCCTTGATGGTCGGCACGGATGCGCGGACGCGGCCGTCGTCGGTGATTCGATCGCCGTCGAGGGGGACGTTGAGGTCGGCGCGCACCAGCACGCGCCGACCGGCGACACCCTCGGCGATCAGGTCGCTAAGAGTCTTCACAGTGAGCTTTCTCCGCTCGACTCGGCTCAGAGCTTGGAGGCGACGAGGGCCACGAGGTCCGCGAGGCGGTTCGAGTAGCCCCACTCGTTGTCGTACCAGCCGATGACCTTGACCTGGTTGCCGATCACCTTGGTGAGCGGCGCGTCGAAGATGCACGAGGCCGGGTCGCGAACGATGTCGGTGGAGACGATCGGGTCGGTGTTGTAGCGCAGGATGCCCGAGAGCGCGTCCTGGGCGGCGGCCTTGAACGCCGCGTTGACCTCCTCGACCGTGGTCTCGCGGCCCACGGTGACGGTGAGGTCGGTCGCCGAGCCGTCCGGCACCGGAACCCGCAGTGCGTAGCCGTCGAGCTTGCCCTTCAGCTCGGGCAGCACCAGGCCGATGGCCTTGGCCGCACCGGTGCTGGTCGGCACGATGTTCAGCGCGGCGGCGCGGGCGCGACGCAGGTCCTTGTGCGGGCCGTCCTGCAGGTTCTGATCCTGGGTGTAGGCGTGGATCGTGGTCATCAGACCGCGCTCGATGGTGAACTCCTCGTGCAGCACCCTGGCGAGCGGGGCGAGGCAGTTGGTGGTGCACGAGGCGTTGGAGATCACCGACTGCGAGCCGTCGTACTGGTCCTCGTTGGCGCCGAACACGACGGTCAGGTCCTCGCCCTTGGCGGGCGCGGAGATGATGACCTTCTTGGCGCCGCCCTCGTCGATGTGCTTGCGCGCGGCGGCGGCATCGGTGAAGAAGCCCGTGGACTCGACCACGATGTCGACGCCGAGGTCCTTCCAGGGCAGCTTGCCGGGGTCGCGCTCGGCGAGGGCCCTGATGGTCTTGCCGTCGACCTCGATGCCCTCTTCTGTCACCTTCACCTCGGCGTCCAAGCGGCCGTGGACGCTGTCGTACTTGAGCAGGTGGGCCATCGTGGCGACGTCACCGAGGTCGTTGAAGGCGACGATCTCGATGTCGTGCCCGCTGGCCTGAACGGCGCGCCAGAAGTTGCGGCCGATCCGACCGAAACCGTTGACACCTACGCGAACCGTCACGGTGCGTCTCCTCGATGCTCGACCTGGCGAGGATTGCCAGGGTGCGTACAGATGGTGGCGAGACTGCCTCAGTCACCCTATCTCGATTGCTGCGCCGCTGGTCGCATGGACCGTCGAGATCTCTTTATCGAGCAAGATCACCTGGCGCCACCGGCCGGGTCTCGCGGCGAACGGGTTCTCGGCGTCAGACCTCGGCCTCGAGCATGTCGGCGGTGACCGCCGACTCGGTGTCGGGCATCCCCAGCTCCTTGGCGCGCTTGTCGGCCATCGCGAGCAGCCTGCGGATGCGTCCCGCCACGGCGTCCTTGGTCATCTGCGGCTCGGAGAGCTGACCCAGCTCCTCCAGCGACGCCTGGCGGTGCGCCAGGCGCAGGTGGCCGGCCGCGGCGAGGTGGTCCGGCGCCTCGGGGCCGAGGATCTCCAGCGCCCGTGCGACGCGCGCCGCCGCGGCGACCGCCGCGCGCGCGGAACGCCGCAGGTTCGCGTCGTCGAAGTTGGCCAGCCGGTTCGCGGTCGCGCGCACCTCGCGCCGCATGCGCCGCTCCTCCCATGCCATGACGCTGTCGTGCGCACCGAGCCGGGTCAGCATCGCGCCGATGGCGTCGCCGTCGCGGATGACCACCCGCTCCGCGCCGCGCACCTCGCGGGACTTGGACTGGATGCCCATGCGCCGGGCCGCGCCGACCAGGGCGAGCGCGGCCTCGGGACCGGGACAGGTGACCTCCATCGCGGAGGACCGGCCGGGCTCGGTGAGCGAGCCGTGCGCCAGGAACGCGCCGCGCCACGCCGCCTCGGCGTCGCACACCCCACCCGAGACCACCGGAGCGGGCAGGCCGCGCACCGGCCGTCCGCGGGGGTCGAGCAGGCCGGTCTGGCGCGCGAGGCCCTCACCGTCCTTGACCACGCGGACCACGTAGCGCATGCCCTTGCGCAGCCCGCTGGAGGTGATGGTGAACACCTCCGACTGGTGGCCGTAGAGCTCGTGGATGTCCTTGCGCAGCCTGCGGGCGGTGAAGTGCATGTCGAGCTCCGCCTCCACCACTACCCGGCCCGCGACGATGTGCAGACCGCCCGCGAAGCGCAGCAGCGACGCGACCTCGGCCCGGCGGCAGCAGGTCTTGGAGACGGCCAAGCGACTCAGCTCGTCCTTCACCGCAGACGTCATCGCCACGGTTCCTCGCCTCCACTGTGTTCAAGATCTGTTTGCACGGTTGTACGCGTCCCCCCGTCGAGACGCGTACCGGACTCCCCCAGCGCCCGCCGGATGCTCTCCGCCAACGCACCGGGGTCGTGCCGTTCCGGTGCGCCGGCCGCGGCGATCGGCGCGAGCTGCGCGTGGGCGCCCAAGGCGCCCGCGGCACGGCGCAGCCGGTCAGGCACGGGCACCGAGTCCAGGTCCGCGACGACCGCGTCGACCCGCAGGCCTGGAGCGTGCTCGCAGAGTACGTCCAGATGGCGCTCCGGTGAGAACCCCGCGGTCTCCCCCGCCTGGGGAACGAGGTTCAGCACGACCACCTTGCGGGCGGTCGTGGAGATCAGCGCGTCGTGCAGTTCCGGCACGAGCAGGTGAGGCAGCACGCTGGTGAACCAGGAGCCGGGACCGAGCAGCACCACGTCGGCGCCGAGAACCGCCTCGACGGCCTGCGGGCAGCCGTGCGGCTGCTGCTTCGCGGCGTCGTGCAGCCTTATCCGCTGCACCAGACCCGGCGTCGTCGCGATGGCGACCTGGCCGCGGATGCGCCGCACGGCAGCGGCGTCCTCGTCCAGACCGATCACGTCGGCCTCGATGTCCAGCGGCTCGGTCGACATGGGCAGGACCCGACCCCGCACGCCGAGCAGCCGGCAGGCCTCGTCGAGCACCGCGACCGGATCGCCGAGCTGCTCCAGCAGCCCGGCGAGCACCAGGTTCCCCACCGCGTGCCCGGCCAGCGCGCCGGTTCCGCCGAAGCGGTGCTGGAACAGCGCCGACCACATCTGGCTCGTCTTGTCGGTGCCGGCCAGGGCGGCCATGGCCTTGCGCAGGTCCCCCGGCGGCAGCAGGCCCAGTTCCCGGCGGAGCCTGCCCGACGAGCCACCGTCGTCGGCGACGGTGACGACGGCGGTGACGTCCGTCGTCAGCCGCCGCAACGCGGTCAACGTCGCGTGCAGGCCGTGGCCGCCGCCCAAGGCGACTGCCTTCAGAGCGACCGCGGACAGCGGCCCGCTCATTCGCGCCCCAGGTCCCGGTGGACGACCTTGACCGCCATGCCGTCCTCGGCGGCGAGCCTGCTGGCGAGCTCCTCGGAGATCGCCACGCTGCGGTGCTTGCCTCCGGTGCAGCCGACCGCGAGCGTCAGGTAGCGCTTGCCCTCGCGGCGGTATCCGGCGCCGATCAGGCGCAGCAGCTCGTGGTAGCGGTCGAGGAACTCGTCCGCGCCCTCCTGGGTCAGCACGTAGTTGCGCACGTCGCCGTCGAGGCCGGTCTGCTCGCGCAGCTCCGGGATCCAGAACGGGTTCGGCAGGAACCGGACGTCCATCACCAGGTCGGAGTCCATCGGAAGGCCGTACTTGTAGCCGAAGGACAGAACCGTGACGCGCGTGCGCGCCGCGGCCTCCGTGCCGAAGGTGTCCTCGATCTTGGCCCGCAACTGGTGGACGGACAGCGCCGAGGTGTCGAGCACGAGGTCGGCCTCCTCGCGCAGCGGCGTGAGCAGGTGCCGCTCGGCCTTGATGCCGTCGGCCAGCCTGCCGTCACCCTGCATCGGGTGGCCGCGCCGGACCGCCTCGAACCGGCGGATCAGAACGTCGTCGGTGGCCTCCAGGAACAGCACGCGCGGCTTGTAGCCCCGCGCGTCGAGGTCCTTGATGATCGACGCCAGGTCTTCGGTGAACGCCCTGCTGCGGACGTCCATCACGACCGCGACCCTGGTGATCGCCCCCCTGGCCTGCGCCCCCAGCTCGACCATGGTGGAGATCAGTTCGGGTGGCAGGTTGTCCACCACGAACCAGCCAAGGTCCTCCAAGCACTTGGCGGCGGTGCTGCGGCCGGCCCCCGACAAACCGGTCACCACCGCCACCTCGATGCCGGACTTCTCGCCGGCTGCTGCACTCACGGTGTCTCCCCTTCGGTACTGGCCGTGCCCGTGCTCAGGCTGGCGTGCACGGCTTCGGCGGTGCGCCGGCCCACACCCGGCACCCCGCTGATCTCCTCGACGCTCGCCTCGCGCAGTCTGCGCAGCGAGCCGAAGTGCTTGAGCAGCGCGGTCTTCCGGGTCTGCCCCAGACCCGGCACGTCGTCGAGCGCGGACGTCGTCATCCTCTTGGACCGCTTCTGCCGGTGGTAGCTGATGGCGAAGCGGTGCGCCTCGTCGCGCACCCGCTGCAGCAGGTAGAGCGCCTCGCTGGTGCGCGGCAGGATCACCGGGTCGGCCTCTCCCGGCACCCACACCTCTTCCAGCCGCTTCGCGAGGCCCACCACCGCGATGTCGGTGATGCCGAGCTCCGCGAGCACGTCGGCCGCGACCGCGGCCTGTGGCGCACCACCGTCGACGACCAGCAGGTTCGGCGGGTAGGCGAACTTGCGCGGGCGGCCGGTCTCGGGGTCGATGCCCGGCATGGCGGCCGGGGAGGAGGGATCGTCGTTCGCCGTCTCCTTGAGGTAGGCCTGGAACCGTCGCCGCACCACCTCGGCGATCGAGCCCACGTCCCCCTGCTGTGCGCCCTCCCGCACGGCGAACCGGCGGTACTCGGACTTGCGCGGCAGGCCGTCCTCGAAGACGACCAGCGACGCCACCACGTCGGTGCCCTGGACGTGACTGATGTCCACGCACTCGATGCGCAGCGGTGCCGAGTCCAGCGCCAGCCCCTCCTGCAGTTCCTGCAGCGCCGCGGAGCGCGCGGTGAGGTCGGTCGCGCGGCGCAGCTTGTGCTGGGTGAACGCCTCGGCGGCGTTGCGCGCGACGGTCTCCATGAGTGCCCGCTTGTCACCACGCTGCGGCACGCGCAGCTGCACGCGGCTGCCGCGCAGGTCGCTCAACCACTTCTCCAGCGCCTCGGCGTCGTCGGGCAGCTCCGGGACCAGCACTTCGCGTGGCACCGCGACGGACTCCGCACCGGCTTCGACCGACTCCGCCTGCGCCCCGTAGAACTGGGTGAGGAACTGGTCGACCAGGCCCGCCGTGTCGGTCTCGTCCACCTTGTCGACCACCCAGCCGCGCTGACCGCGCACCCGGCCGGCGCGCACGTGGAAGACCTGCACCGAAGCCTCCAGCTCGTCCTGCGCGAAGGCCACCACGTCGGCGTCCGTGCCGTCGCCGAGCACCACGGCCTGCTTCTCCAGCGCCCGTCGCAGCGCACCGAGGTCGTCGCGCAGGCGCGCCGCACGCTCGAACTCCAGGTCGGCGGCCGCGGCGTTCATCTCCCGCTCCAGCCTGCGCACCAGCGCGTCGGTGCGCCCGGCGAGGAAGTCGCAGAAGTCCTCGACGATGTCGCGGTGCTCGTCCGCGCTCACGCGGCCGACGCACGGCGCGGAGCACTTGCCGATGTAGCCGAGCAGGCAGGGGCGGCCGATCTGCGAGTGGCGCTTGAACACGCCGTTGGAGCAGGTGCGCGCGGGGAAGACCCGCAGCAGCAGGTCGAGCGTCTCGCGGATCGCCCAAGCGTGGGCGTAGGGCCCGAAGTACCGCACGCCCTTGCGACGCGGCCCGCGGTAGACGTGCAGCCTGGGGTATTCCTCGTTGAGCGTCACGGCGAGCACCGGGTACGACTTGTCATCGCGGTAGCGGACGTTGAACCGCGGGTCGAACTCCTTGATCCAGTTGTACTCGAGCTGGAGCGCCTCGACCTCGGTGCTGACGACGGTCCACTCCACGCCGGCGGCTGTGGTGACCATCTGACGCGTGCGAGGGTGCAGGCTCGCCAGATCGGCGAAGTACGAGTTCAGCCTGCTGCGCAGGCTCTTGGCCTTGCCGACGTAGATGACCCGGCCGGATCCGTCGCGGAACTTGTAGACGCCGGGGGCGTCCGGGATCGTGCCGGACGAGGGGCGATAGGTCGACGGGTCGGCCACCCGGTAAGCCTACGTGCGGTCGGCAAACTCGATCGTGGAGGCCGACCCGTCGCCGTTCCCGCCCGCTCAGGCGAGAACCACCTGGTCTCCCTGAACCGTCACCTGCACCTCCGCGAGGGCCGTGACCGCGGGGCCCTTCTTCACCGCGCCGGTCGCCGCGTCGAACTGGCTGCCGTGACTCGGGCACGTCATCACACCGCTCGCCGGCGCACCCACCTGGGAGCCCTTGTGGGTGCAGGTGGCGTCGTAGGCCTTGACCGCGGTCGCAGAGTTGCGGACCAGCACGAGCTTCTTGCCGCCGGGGCCGTCGACGACGATGCCGCCACCCTCGGGCACGTCAGCCAGTGCCGCCAGGCCACGGGTGCCACTGCCGCGACCACCGGTCGTCGTGGAACCCCCGCCCGTCGTCGTGCCGCTGGACGTGCTCGTGAAGCCCGAGCCACTGCAGGCGGCGGCGAGCCCGCCGGGGACGAGCAGTGCGACGGCGACGCCGCACAGCACCGACCTGCGGCGGGGCGCGGTGTGGTTGTCGGTGTTCTCTGCGCTCTCGGTGGAAGTCAACCGATCCTCCGCGGAGTCGTGGTGGTGTCCGGTACACCGGCAACTACGCAACTCCGCGAAGAAGGGTTCACCCGATCAGCACATCTGTCCCGGAGATCTTCACCGGTACCTCGGTCAACCCCGTCCGGGAGGGGCCGCTACGCGGCTGACCGGTGGCGGGATCGAACTTGCTGTTGTGCGTCGGGCAGGTGATCGCACCACCGGCGGGCGGGTTGACCAGGCTGCCGGCATGCGGGCACACCGGATTGAACGCGCGCACCTGGCCCGCCGCCGGCTGCACCAGCAGCAACTGGCCGTTACCCGGCATGTCCACCAGGACACCGCTGCCGACCGGGACGTCGGCGAGCGCGGCGACCCGGTCACCCGGCTTCGCGCTGCCCACTCCCCCGGTACGTCGCGGCCCGGACGAACCGCATGCGCTGAGAAGACCCGCCGCGGCGATCGCGCACAACACGGACCTGCGACTGATGCCGTCGACCACCGAGACGAACCTCCTGAAGAACCGCACCTGGCGCGTCCAGTCTGCACAACGCGCCAGGCGGATCCCTCAGCGGTCGGCCACGGCGGCCGTCCTGGCCAACGCCAGCACGGCCGTGAACGGCGGGTACCAGTGCCGGTCGTGCGAGGGCGGGTTCGCCCACCTCAGCGAGCCGTACCGGGTCATGGTCGGAGGCAGGGCGATTCGGTTAGGCGAGCGGACGAACCGCACCTCCGGCGGGGCCTTCAGGTGCGTCGGCAGCAGTGCGACGAGTTCGGCGAGGAAGATCCAGTGCTCGCGCGGGCCGGGGATCACCGTGACGGGACCGGCCAGCATGCGCGCCTTCAGGTCCGCGAGCACCCGCGACCCGATCCGCGCGGGCATCGCCAGCGCTGTGGTCGCCGGACCGAGTGGCAGGAACACCCCCTGCTCGGTGACCGTCACCTGCCAGCCGAGCAGGCGGTAGCCCGCGATCGCCTCGCCGACGGCGCGTTGGTGGGCGCGGACGCGGTTGTCGTGCGTGGTGGCGCGTGTGGCTGTGGTGTCGGTTGAAGTCGATGCTGTGATGGCCATCGGCTGACGTCCTCCCCGGTCAGGTTGTCCGCGAGCAGGGTTCTCACGCCGCCGCGGGGGTCAGCCCGCAGTCGGCCGTGCAGCAGCAGGGTGCGACGGCCGCGGCGCGAACACCACTCCGCCGGCGGATGGACCTCATGCGCCGGATGCATGAACGGCGCCCACCGCACGACGCCGCCGAGACACCTCGGCGCGTTCACCCACGACTCATGCACGAAATGCATGGACTGCAGATGACCACCGATTACACTGTGGGCACGCTCGGTGACGGGGGCGATGCCAGTGGGAACGAACGGCTCAGCGGCATCCAGTTCCAGGCGCGCCTGCCCGTGCGGGGCCCTGATCGCCGCCGACAACACCGATCGGCTCTGCCACCGTTGCCGCAGGAACGCGCGGGCGCAGGTGTTCGGCCCCCCGGAGGTGCCGCAGGAGTTCTGGGAGCACCCGCTGATGGAGAGCGCTCTCGCCGACCGGGACATGGGTGCGGTGCTCGCCGCCTATCGCCACCACCCGCAGCACGTCAGCCGGATCTCGCAGGACCGCATGGCCTCGTGGCTGGGCATCAGCCAGGCGCAGCTGTCCCGGTACGAGAACGGGGACAACCCGATCGACCGGATGGACCGGCTGCGCCACTTCGCCGACGTGCTCGGTGTTCCGGGCGAACGCCTGTGGTTCGACCGAGCAGGCCACCTGAGCCAGGCGGGCCGCGATTCCGCGGCACCGCCCGACGTGCTCGGATCGTCGTGGGACGTGCCGAGCATTGCCCGATCGGTCGAGCAGACGGCGAGGAGCGACTTGGCGATCAGCAGACGGGCGGCGCTCACCGGAGCGGCCGCGGTGGCAGTGGGTTCCGCACTGGTCGAACCACTGCAGCGGTGGCTCCAGCCGTTGCAGAACACGTCGCGGTGGTCGTCGAGCTCGGCGATCGGCGAGGAGGAGCTTGCCGCCCTGCAGCACGTCGCGGACGGACTGCGCGGCTGGGGTGGCAGAGGCGGGTACGGGCTGGCGCGCAAGGCGGTGCTGGGCCAGCTGGACGAGCTGGCCGAGCGGTTGCAACGAGCGCCGGCCGGCCCGACGACGGAACGGGCGTTCCTCATCGGCGCGGAGCTGTCCAAGGTCGCGGCGAGCATGTCGTGGGACAGCGGGTTGCACGACGCGGCGCAGCGGTACTACGTGCTGGCGATCCGGATGGCGAAGGCAGGCCGCAACGACCCGTTCGCGGCGCTGTGCCTCGCGGCGATGGCCCGGCAGATGTTCGACCTGGGCCGTCCGCAGGACGGCCTGGAGCTGGTGCAACTGGGCCAGTACGGCACCCGGCGGACGGCGACACCGACGCTGCGAACGCTGCTGCTGACCAGGGAGGCGTGGGCGTACGCCCAGATGGGCCGCGTGGCGGAGTTCCACCACGCGGTCGGGATGGCCCAGGACAGCTTCACGGCGCGCGACGCCCTCGCGGAGCCGTGGTGGCTGCAGAGCTTCGACGAAGCGGAATTGGAGGGCGTCATCGGTGCGCGCACGCGGGACCTCGCCGGACACGATCCCCGGCAGGCGTGGTCCGCCGAGCAGCACATCAGGCGCGCTCTGGACCTGCGCGATCCGGCGCGGGTGCGCAACCGGGCGTTCGACGTGATCGGGTTGGCACGCACGAAGATGGTCGCGGGTGAGCCGGAGGAGGCGTGTGGGCTGATCAACGAGGTGCTGCCGACCGCGGCGAAGCTCTCCTCGGGACGGGTGCTGCGCAAGCTGCAGGACTTCGCGCAGGAGGCCGAGCGGCACCGACAGGTGCCGGCGGTGCGCGACACCCGTGACGCGATCCGCGGCATCCGGACGGCCTGATGAGGATCGGGATCACCGGGCACAGCAACCTCGTGCCGGAATGCCTGCCCGCGGTGCACGCGGCGCTCGCCGAGGTGCTCGGCGAACTCACCCCGCCGCTGGTCGGAGTGAGCTGCCTCGCGCCCGGCGCGGACCAGGTGTTCGCTCGCGTGGTGCTGGAACTCGGCGGCGCGGTGGAGGTCGTGCTGCCCGCGATGGACTACCGGGACAAGATGGCGCCGGAGCACCGGGACTCCTACGACGACCTGCTCCGCCGTGCGTCCGTGGTCAGCGTGCTGCCGCACCTGCTGTCAGGGCGCCAGGCCTACGTGGCGGCGAACGAGCGGATGCTCGCGAGCATCGACCTGCTGGTGGCCGTGTGGGACGGGGTACCCGCCGCGGGCAAGGGTGGCACCGCCGAGACCGTGGAGCACGCCCGCGCCTGCGGCGTGCCCGTGCAGGTCGTCTGGCCTCCCGAGGCCCGTCGCGCCTGACCTCTTCTCGGAGCGAGAGGATCGCGGACGGTTGTCGTCCGCAACGGGTGGCAGACTCGCCATCGTGTTGGAGACCTCGGCCCGGCTGCTGCGCCTGCTCTCGCTGTTGCAGGTGCGGCGCGAGTGGACCGGCCGGGAGCTGGCGGAGCGGCTCGGTGTGGACGTGCGCACGATCCGGCGGGACGTCGACAAGCTGCGCAGCCTCGGCTACCCGGTGAACGCCGTGTCCGGCGTCTCCGGTGGCTACCATCTCGGCGCGGGTGCGGAGCTGCCTCCACTGCTGCTCGACGACGACGAGGCCGTCGCGGTCGCCGTCGGATTGCGGACGGCGGCGAACGGCACCGTGACCGGGATCGAGGAGACGTCGGTCCGGGCTCTGGCCAAGCTCGAGCAGGTGCTGCCCTCCCGGCTTCGCCGCCGGGTCAACGCCCTGCAGTCGTTCACCACGCCGCTGTCGCTGACCGGGCCGACGGTGGACGCGGAGACTTTGACGACCATCGCGGGCGCCTGCCGTGACCACCAGCGACTGCGCTTCGCCTACTCCAGCCACGGCGGCGACCGGACCAGGCGGCACGTCGAGCCGCACGGGCTCGCCCACACCGGACGCCGCTGGTACCTCGTCGCCTGGGACACCGACCGGGAGGACTGGCGCACGTTCCGGGTGGACCGGATCGACGGCGAGCCCGCACTCGGTGCCCGCTTCACACCGCGCGAACCACCGGCGGAGGACATCGCCGCCTACGTCTCGCGGTCGATCTCCTCGTCGGCCTACCGCCACCAGGCCGAGCTGATCATGCACGCACCGCTCGAAGCGGTGGCAGAGCGCACCTCGCCGTCCTCGGTCCAGCTGGAACGGATCGACGACGGCACGTGCAGGCTGCGCACCGGGGCCGAGTCGCTCAACGAGCTGGCGGTGTTCCTCGGGCTGTTCGGGTTCGACTTCGAGGTGGTCGGGCCACCCGAGCTGATCGACCACCTGCGGACGCTGGGCGAGCGATTGGTCCACGCGGCGGCGCGGAGCGCCACGGCTTAGGCCTGCGCGGTCGCAGCCTTGTGCAGGTCGCGCAGTGCGCGGACGGCGTGCACGGCGTAGTCGCGGTCGACGGCCTGCACCGCCATGACGGAGATGTACTCGTCCTCGGGCAGCTCCAGGCGTGCCCACGACGCACCGTCGGGAAAACTGACGTAGAGCACGTCCGACCACGCGAACCTGTGCGCGCTCACGACGTTGCGCACCTCGACGCCCTCGGCATCGGCGCGCACCCTGGGGCGCGCCAGCAACAGGACACCGCACGCGAGGAGGACCCCCAGGCACACCATCGCGATCTGGTCCGAGGCACGGAAGATCACACCCGTCGGGGTGTCGCCCAGCAGGATTCCCACCACGGTGAACACCGCGACCAGGCCGACCGCGCACGCGATCGCGACCTTGCGGATCTTCTTCGGCCGGAAGACGACCTCTCGGGCCACGACACTCACTCGAATCCCCGCTCAGTCCACGGCTGACGCAGGCCGCGCAGGACCAGAGCGGTGTCCAGCGCGGCGACGCACGCCTCGAAACCCTTGTCCTCCACCGAGTCCGGCAACCCGGCGCGGTCGAGCGCCTGCTGCTCGGTGTCGCAGGTCAGCACCCCGTTGCCGACAGGGGTCGACTCGTCCAGCGAGACCCTGGTGAGCCCGTCGGTCACCGCGTCGCAGACGTACTCGAAGTGCGGCGTACCACCGCGGATCACCACGCCGAGCGCGACGACGGCGTCGTGGTGGCGAGCCAGTTCCTGGCACACCACGGGCAGCTCGATCGCGCCGGCCACCCGGACCACGGTCGGCTCCTCGACACCGGCCTTGCTCGCCGCCGCCAGAGCGCGCTCCACGAGCGTGTCCGTGATCTTCGCGTGCCACCGCGTCGCGGCGATGGCGAGCCGGAGCCCCTCCGAACGCGGAACCTCGATCTCCGGACGACCCTCGCCGCTCATGCACGCTCCTCGGTGCTCTGCGGGACACCCGCACCCGCTCGGCCATTGCGCGGGGAGACAGCGTCCCACGCCCCGTCCTCGTCGGCGGAGTTCGCGTCCACGACAGCCCCACCCTCGCTCAACGCCTCGTACTGCTCGAGCTGGTGCAACTCGTGACCCATCCGGTCGCGCTTGGTGCGCAGGTAACGCAGGTTCTCGGGGTTGGGAGAGATCGGCAGGGGCACCCGGTCGATCACCCGCAGCCCGTAGCCCTCGAGTCCCACCCGCTTGGCCGGGTTGTT
>DASYMV010000071.1:0-1789 GCA_036008865.1 Pseudonocardiaceae bacterium
GAGACACCGACCTGGACAACGCAGCACTGCTCTGCGAACGGCACCACAGCAAGGTCCACTCCGGGTTCACCGTCCAACGACACCCCGACGGTCGATGGCGCACCCGGCGCCCCGACGGCACCGAGATCCTCCTCGCCGAACCGCTGCTCGTCGGAGGATGATCGCGCGCGCCGTCAGGCCGGTTCGTCCCACGGCAGCACCGTGAGTTCGGGCCACTGCGCCTGCCACCGCGCTGTCTTGCTCTCGTAGACGTGCCGGGGAGCCAGGCGCCGGTTCGGGCGCACGACCAGACCGAAGAGGTCGTCGTAGCCGTGCGGCGCGTACACCCGCATCGCGCCGTCCGGAGCCACCGTGACGCCGTAGCAGCAGCAGACCGCCGCGAAGTGGTCGATCGCGTCGGCGCAGTCGCGGAACGGCGGCGCGGGAGTGCCGAAGTGCTCGGCGTACCAGAGGTGCACGCGGGCCTCGTTGCGGATCTCGACCGGGATCGCGAGGTCCTCGAACAGGTCTGCGCCGGCCCGGATCACCGCGTCCTCCGCCTCCCAGGAGGTGTTCTCGTCGAAGTAGAAGAGATCGGCGTCCCGGATCCCCCTCCCGGCCGGGTGCCCGGTCAGCGAGTTCCACACCGTCTGGAACAGCACCCCGGCCGTCAGCCACCAATCGCCGACCCCCAACGCGGGAGCCCGCTCCAGCACTGCCGCAACCACCGGGTCGGCCGTCACGATCTCGAGGAAACGCTTCTCGTGGGCGCTGGTCACCGGCTCACGACCCGTCATCACTCAGGAACCCGGGAACTTCTCCGTGGAGCCATGCCGGTACACGTACACGAGGTCGGCCCCGGGCATCGGTGCTCGAGGGAACTCCGTACCGACGCGGATCACCCGACGGCAGGTATCTCTTCGGTCGCCGGTGTCCGGCCGCGTCGCGCGCCGAGCCCGCAGGGCGATGGTCAGAGCTCGCACGGTGCTCAGACCAGGCGCAGGATGCCCGCGGCGCTCGCCAGTACAGCGGCGACGAGGAGCACGACCGCGAACGCCACCTGCGCGCCCGTGCGCCCCTCGGTATCGGCGTCCAGCTTCCAGATGCTGTACGCGCCGCCCAGCAGGAACCCGCCCAGGACCAGCAGGATCAGACCGAAGTTCACGAGCTACAGCGCGCCCTTGGTGGAGGGGACGTCGGTGACCCGCGGGTCGATGGCCACGGCCTGCCGCAGCGCCCGCGCGAGAGCCTTGAACTGCCCCTCGACGATGTGGTGGGCGTCCCGGCCGGCGTAGAGCACCCGCACGTGCAGGCTGATCCGCGCGTTGAACGCGAAGGACTCCAGCACGTGCTTCGTCAGGCTCGTCGGATAGTCCGGCCCGATCATCGGCGTCATGTTCTCGGGCTCGGAGTGCACGAAGTACGGCCGCCCGGAGAGGTCCACCGCGGCCTGGGCGAGCACCTCGTCCATGGGGATCGTCGCGTCGCCGTAGCGGGTGATGCCGCGCTTGTCACCGAGCGCCTGGGCGAACGCCTGGCCCAGAGCGATCGCGACGTCCTCGACGGTGTGGTGGGCGTCGATGTGCAGGTCGCCGTCGGCCTGCACCGTGAGGTCGATGCCGCTGTGCTTGGACAGCGCGGTGAGCATGTGGTCGTAGAAGCCCACACCGGTGCTGATCGAGCTGGTACCGGTGCCGTCGAGGTCCAGTTCGACGACCAGCTTGGTCTCGCTGGTGGCCCGCTCGACGCGTGCAGTACGACTCATGTGCTCATTCTCCCAGAGAGGTGCGGTGGTCCGGCGCGATCTCAC
>DASYMV010000072.1:0-2657 GCA_036008865.1 Pseudonocardiaceae bacterium
GCAACACCAGGCTCAGCGGATTGTCACCAAGACCGAGCGCGGATGAACAGCGCGTTGGGTACCACGATCGATTCGTACGGCACCGTGATCGTCGCGAGGAAGAGCCAGAACAGCGGCTTGCGCAACGGGGTCCGGAGGAACGCCAGTGCGTAGGCGGCCAGGCACGAGGTCACCAGATGGCCGAGCATGATCGCGATCCCGACGAGCAGCGAGTTCGCGAACGCCGGTGCCAGTGGCACGACGGGCTGGTTCCACGCCTCGACGTAGCTCTCGGCCGTCCAGTCGCCGCCGAAGGGTTGCGGTGGCTGGTGCAGAAGCGAACTCAACGGCAGGAAACCGCCCACCACGGTCAACAGCACCGGGAACAGCAGCACGACCGCGGCGATGCCGAACCACAGGTAGGTCAGGGCCGACGGCAGGGCGCCCGGCCTGTTCAGTTGGTTGCTCACCGGTAGTGCACCCGCCTCTCCAGCACACCGAACTGGATCGCGGCGAGCAGCACGCCGACCACGAGCAGCACGAGGCCCTGGGCGCTCGCCAGCCTGAAGTTGCTGTTGTTGTTGTGGAAAGCGTTGTCGAAGATCGAGTACACGAGCGTTCTGGTCTGCCCGTTCGGGCCGCCGTCGGTGATGATCTGCACCTGACCGAGGGCCTGCAGTGCGCTGAGCGTTGTCGTCACGACCGCGAAGAACAGGCTCGGCGAGACCATGGGCAGCACGACGCTGAAGAACTGCCGCAACCCGGTCGCGCCGTCGATCCGCGCCGCCTCGAGGACTTCCTCGTCTACGCCGGCGAGGCCCGCGCTGATGACCAGCAGGTTGAAGCCGGACACCGTCCACACGGTGACTCCGGCGACCGTGATCATCGCCCAGGTGGGGTCGGTCGTCCAGTTCGGCGCGGTGACGCCGATGAGGCCGAGGAGCCAGTTCACCGGTGACACGCCGGGATTGAGGATGATCAACCACACCACGCTCGCAGCCGACGCCGAGTAGGCGAACGGAAGTGCGAAGGTGGTCCGGAAGATCCGCATGCCCGGCAGTCGCTGGGTCATTGGTGCCGCGAGCGCCAACGGCAGGAGCACGCCGGGCACCACCACCAGCACGGTGAACACGCACGTCCGCCACAGCAGTGCACCGAACCCAGGGGTGAACAACTCGGCGAAGTGCTGCAGCCTCACCGAAGGCGTCGAGTTGCCGAGGATGTCGTTGCCCTGGTCGACAGGTACACGGCCTGGAGCAGGGGGAAGACGACGAAGGTGCCGAGTCCGGCGAGGCCGGGCAGCAGGAACAGCAGCGCGAGCAGCGTCTCGCGTGGCCGACGCCCGCCGGAGGACGGTCGCGGTGTCGGGCCGCCGACGATGCTCGTGGCACCGGGGCCGGCCCCGTGCGGTCACGGCGGGAGTGTGCGTTCGATCTACCTACGCGTGGGCAACTGCCGGTGGTGACCGGGAAGTGTCACGCGTCGGTCCCCACGATGACGTCACGCGCTGTCCGCGTTCGAGCACACCACGTACTGGATCGGCACGAGGGGAACGCTCGGGCCGTCCACGGCACCGAGCGTTCCCCTCGCTTCTTCCACGTCAGCCGCGGTAGCGGCCCTGAGTCTGCACGTTCAGCTCGTCCATGCGGATGCCCTTGGCACTGTTCGTACGCGGATCGGTGATCTCCAGGACGTCCAGACCCTTCTGGATGTCCGACGAGTAGATGTGGCCGTTGTAGTAGTACGCGCTCCACGAGCCACCGGTCTTCGCCGTGTCGGCCAGCGGGCCGCGCTCGAAGAAACCGATCTCACGTGGGTGCTCGGAATTGGTGAAGTCCCACACCGAGACGCCGCCCTGGTACCAGGACTGGACCATGATGTCGCGGCCCTTGACCGGGATCAGTGAACCGTTGTGCGCGACGCAGTTCTCCGTGTCCGCCTGGTTCCGCGTGATCTTGAAGTAGCTGCGGAACTCGAGCTTGCGGTCGTCACCGCGACCTGTGATGTCGTAGATCCCGTCGGCGCCGCGCGTCGGACCGATCTTGTCGTTGCACGTCGGGGCGCCACCGCCGCCGAGCTCGTCGGTGAAGACGACCTTGGTGCCGTCGTTGTTGAACGTGGCCGAGTGCCAGAACGCGAAGTTCTTGTCGTCCTGCACGCGGTTGATCACCCGCGGCTTCTCCCGGTCGGAGATGTCGAACAGCACGCCGTCACCCATGCACGCGCCCGCGGCGAGGTCCTTGGACGGGTACGCGGTGATGTCGTGGCAACCGGTCGTCGCCGAGGTGTAGCCGTTCTCGACGTCACCGGGCTTACCCCAGCCGGGGTTGCCGCCGTCCGGGAACAGCACCGGTGCGGCGACCACGGCTGCCTGCTCCGGGTTGCGCAGCGGTACCTTCACGATCGAGATCGTGTCGTGCGGCGGCTGGCAGTCGGGGAAGGTCACGTCCGGGGAGTACGACGAGACGTAGAGGTAGACGTTGCGGCCCGTCTTGTCCGGCACCAGCGTGTGCGTGTGCGAGCCGCAGCTGGTCTCGACCGCGGCGACGTAGCGCGGGCTGCGCTTGTCGCTGATGTCGAAGACCTTGATGCCCTCCCAGGACTCCTTCTTCGATGCCGGCTGCGGCTTGCTGTTGCACGAACTGTCGTTGCGCGAGGAGTCCGTGGACAGGAACAGC
>DASYMV010000073.1:0-5536 GCA_036008865.1 Pseudonocardiaceae bacterium
CAACCTCGCCAAAGCGGGCTTCGACCTCACCGTGTGGAACCGCACGCCCGGCAAGGATCGGGACGCGGCTGCGGCCGGCGCACGGACGGCGGTGACTCCCGCCGAGGCGGCGACACCCGTCGTGATCACGATGCTGCCGGATCTGCCGCAGGTGGAGGAGGTGCTCGAGGGCGACCAGGGACTGCTCGCCGGCTGGCACGCCGATGAGGTGAACCACCCCCTGCTGGTCGTGATGGGCACGGTCTCGCCCACCGCGGTGCAGGAACTCGGCGCCCGGCTGAAGAAGCAGGGCGTGCGCCTCGTCGACGCCCCGGTGAGCGGTGGCGACGTCGGTGCCGAGGCGGGAACCCTCAGCATCATGGCCGGCGGCGACGCCGAGGACGTGGCGCGGTTGCAGCCGTACTTCGCCGCGCTCGGCACGACCGTGCGTCACCTCGGACCGCTCGGTTCGGGTCAGCTCACCAAGGCGTGCAACCAGGTCGTCGTCGCGGCGACGCTTTCCGCCGTGTCGGAGGCGCTGGCACTGGCCGTCAAGGGCGGCCTCGACCCGGATGTGGTCATCGAGGTCCTCGACGGCGGTCTCGCCTCCAACCAGGCGTTGAAGGTGAAGAAGGAGAAGTGGCTGTCGCACGACTTCACGCCCGGTGGGCTCGCGGTGCATCAGCTCAAGGACCTCGTGTTCGCCCTGGAGGCGGGCCGGAAGAACGGTGTCGCGATGCCGGTGACCGCTGCCGTCGAACAGCTCTACTCGGCGATGTGCGCCCTCGGCCTCGGCGACGACGACCACAGCGGCGTCTACCAGGTGTACGAGACCCTTTCCGGCATCCGTTCACGCTTCCAGCGCTCGTGACGCAATCACTGTTCGTCACCGCCGAGCGTGTGGACGCTCCCAGGAGCGGCATTTCGGGCGCACGGGGGTGAAGGGCTTCAAGATCGAGTCCGTCGGCGGCACGCTGGACGCATGCGGGAGAGGCGCAAGGAACTGGCCAGGCTGTGCCGGTGCGCGGTCAAGCGGCCGCGCTGGCAACTCGTGCTCGCGGTGCTGGTCTCCGCGTGGACGTCGTCGTGGATCCTGGCGCAGATCTCCGGACCCGTCTCTCCGCTCGACGTGCTCCGCGAGGCCGTCGAGTGGGCCGGATTGCCGTCCGGTGGGCTCGACGCGGCCGGTGAGTGGGCGGGCCGCAGACCGCGCTCGTTCGCGGCACTCGCCGCGCTCGCGGGCTTGTGCTGGGCGGCGACCACTGAACGGGCTCAGCTGCCCGCGCTCACGGGGTGGCTCGCGTTGCTCGCCGCGGGGGAGTCGATCGGCTACCGCGATGCCGTGCACGGGGCGTTGATCGCGATGGCGGTGTTCCTGGCGGCGGTGGCGCTGCTCTCGCTGTCCGGGCGGAGAGCCTTCGTGGTCGACCGGGTCGCCCTGGTGCCGAAGGACGTCCTGCGTGCCGGTGCGACGGCGGTGACCCTGTCCGCGATCGTTCCGCTCATCGCGCCGGGACTGCTGCTCGTCGGGCTCTTCCGGCCCTACGTCACCAGACCGCCGCGACCGGATCCGACCAGGGCGCCGATTCCGCGTCCTCGGTCCGGCACGTGCGTCACCGCACCGGTGGAGCACCCCGTCCCCGACCGGTGAAGGACGCGAGGAGAACGATCTGTGCAGGGCGCCCATCAGGGGCACACTGAGAGCGTGAACGAGAAGCGCGGCCGGGAGGAGTACGAGCGCGGCCTGCCCGGTTATCACGATCCGACGGCGGGTTTCGGCGGCTCCGCTCCGGCCCGCAGCGCATTGACGCTTCGCCTGTGGTTGGCAGGTTTCGGATTTGTTTTCAGCGTCGGTGCTGCGATCTTCTCGATGCGGGCGGGCCTCACCGTGCTGGCGATCTTGATGGCCGTGTTGGCACTGATCTGCTTGATCGACTTCGCGTGGGTGGCGCACCGCAAACGTCGTGGCGAGCCGGGCTGAAAACCTGTCGAAAACCTGTGCTGTGCTTACCGGTGCGTATGCACAAAGATGTTCACGTGCATGATGACCCGGCTAGAGCGAGGTTGGCCAGGGTGATGCGTAGACAGCCGGTGCAACAGCGCGGTACCGCTACGGTCAACGCAATCCTGGACGCTTGTGCGAGCCTGCTGAACGATCATGACTACGACGACATAACCACGGCACGAATAGTTGAGGTCGCCCGCGTCCCGATCGGTTCCTTCTACCAGTACTTCCCGGACAAGCGTTCGGTGGTCCACGCGCTCGCGCTGCGCGGCATGCAGCAGTACCTGGCGGAGATCGACCTGATGTTCGCCGCGGACGCGCTGTCCGACGACTGGCGTGAGGCGGTTGGGCGCGTCATCGACGTGTACCTGCGCATGATGACGGAGATTCCGGGCTTCGGCCGGGTCCGGTTCAACGACGTGCTCGACAGTCACCGTCTGGACTCCAGCATCGATCAGTACGAATTGATGGCCGAACGACTCGCGGACCTCTTCGTCCGCAGGTACGGGGCACCCGGCAACGCCTCGGTGTCGCTGACCTTCCGGATGGCGGCGCAGACCGCGGACGCGTTGTTCAAGCTCGCCGAACGCGTCGCCGACGACGAACGCGAGGAGGTCTTCCGCACCGCGAACGAGATCCTCTGCGAGTTGCTCGCGACAGTCCTTGATCCGTCTTGAGTTGCCGCGCCGTCCCCGGTCGTGTGGTCTGATCGGGTGGTGAACGAGAACTTCGACGTTGTCGTGATCGGTGCAGGTCCGGTGGGCGAGAACGCCGCTGCGCGAACCGCGGCGGGAGGGCTGACCACCGCGTTGGTGGAGACTGAGCTGCTCGGCGGTGAGTGCTCCTACTGGGCCTGCATGCCCAGCAAGGCGCTGCTGCGGCCGGGCCACGCCCTGGCGGCGGCCAAGCGCGTTCCCGGAGTGCCGGTCGGGGAGCGACTCGACGCCGAGGCAGTGCTGAAGCGTCGCGACGAGTTCACGTCCCACTGGGACGACTCCGGCCAGGTCGAGTGGGCCCGGAGCGCCGGCATCACCGTCGTGCGCGGCCGAGGCCGGATCACGGGCGAGCGGCAGGTGACCGTGGCGGGTGCGGACGGCGCCCACCGGGTGCTGGTCGCTCGGCACGCGGTCGTGGTCTGCACCGGCAGCGTGCCGAAGTTCCCACCGTTGCCCGGCCTGGACGAGGTTGCGGTGTGGACGTCGCGCGAAGCCACGTCGGCCGAGGAGGTGCCGCGCAGTCTGGCGATCCTGGGTGGCGGCGTCGTCGGCGTGGAGATGGCGCAGGCCTGGGCGCGGCTGGGCTCGCAGGTCACCCTGATCGTGTCACGAGACCGGCCGCTGCCGAAGTTCGAGGACTTCGTCGGTGAGCTCGTCGCCGAGGGCCTGCGCGAAGACGGTGTCACGATCCGCCTCAACGCCAAGGCCGAGCGGGTGGCTGACGCGGACGGAGGGGTCGAGCTGACTCTGGCCGGTGGCGAGCGGATCATCGCGGACCACCTCCTCGTGGCCACCGGTAGACAACCGGCGACGGCCGACATCGGTGTCGACGCGTTCGGCGTCGAGCCAGGCCAACCGCTGAGCATCGATGACTCCGGCCTCGCGCCGGAAGTGGACGGCCGGTGGCTGTACGCGGCCGGCGACGTGACCGGTCGCGCGCTGCTGACGCACCAGGGCAAGTACGAAGCACGGGCTGTGGGTGACGCGATCCTCGCCCGTGCCGCCGGGCGGTTGAAGGGTGATCCAGAGCCGTGGAGCAGCGCGGCTGCGACGGCCGACCACGTGGCGGTGCCGCAGGTCGTGTTCACCGATCCCGAGGTGGCCTTCGTCGGCCGCACCGCGGAGCAGGCCCGCGCGGCTGGGCTCGAGGTCGACGTCGTCGACCTCGACATCGCCGTGGCGGGCTCGTCACTGCACGCGGACGGGTACCGCGGCAAGACGCGGATGGTCGTGGACCGGCGGCGGCGCACCGTCATCGGTCTGACCTTCGTCGGTCAGGACGTCTCCGAGATGCTGCACGCGGCGACGATCGCTGTCGTCGGAGAGGTGCCTGTCGACCGGCTGTGGCACGCGGTGCCGGCTTTCCCGACCATGAACGAGGTGTGGCTGCGCCTGCTGGAGGCCTACGGCCTTTAGTACCGACGACGAACGGCGTCGACCCTTGACACCGGGAAGAGAATGGAATTTCGGCATTGTCGGAAAATGCCTGAAGTGAATTCCATTCCATTACGGGTGGGGCGGAATTGTCAAAGTCGGAATTGCAGGTGGAACGAGAGCGCGTCGTATTCCTCTACGGGCGACTCGACGCCGAGCGCACAACCGCGGCTGTGGAGCTCGACGCGGTACTGCGGGACCACTCGGACTCACCGTGGCAGCGGGAAGTCGCCGTGAACACGCTGTCGACGCGGGTGAACGCGCTCAGGGTCGCGGACAACGGACTGTGCTTCGGCAGGATCGATGACGTGTACGTCGGCCGCGTCGGTTTGTTCGACGAGGAGTACGAGCCGTTGCTCACCGACTGGAGGGCACCGGCCGCGCGACCGTTCTACACCGCGACCGGTGCCAACCCGGGCGGTGTCGTGCGCAGGCGTCATGTCCACACCCGCAACCGCGAGTTGATCGGCTTTCACGACGACGTGCTCGCCGACGCGCTGAACTCACCGCGGGACGGTGTCATGCGCGACATCATCCGGCTCGCGCATCCCGGTGTGCTGGTGATCCAAGGCGGTCCTGGCACCGGCAAGACGGCGGTCGCACTGCACCGGGTCGCCCATCTCCTCTGCACGCACCGCGAGCGGCTGTCCCGGCGAGGCGTGCTGATCGTCGGCCCCAATCCCGGCTTCCTGACCCACATCGGCGAGGTGCTGCCGTCACTGGGGGAGACCGACGTCGTGTTCGCGACACCGGGCGAACTGCTGCCGGGGCTCCGGACGACGATCGAGGACGCCCCCGATGTGGCTCGGGTCAAGGGCTCGCTCGATGTGATCCAAGTGCTGACCGCTGCGCTGGCCGCTCGCCAGGAGGTCCCGACGACGACATCGGTGGAGATCGCGCTCGACGACGTCGTGGTCTCGCTCGATCGCGTGATCGCCGAGCGCGCCCGTGACCGCGCTCGCGCCACCGGCTTGCCGCACAACCCGGCTCGCGCGGTGTTCCGCGAGTCGCTGCTCGCTGCGCTCACCGAGCAGGCCGTGCGGCTGATCGACGCCGACTCCCCGCCTGACGTGCTCGACGACATCGCTGTCGACGTCCGGCTCGAACTTTCCGGCAACCGAGCTTTCCACGCCGCGGTGGAATCGTGGTGGCCGTTGCTGACGGCGCAACGGTTCCTGGCCGACTTCTACCGATCCTTGCCCGCTGAACACGTGCTCTTCCGAGCCGACGGCGACGCGTGGACCGTCTCCGACGTCCCGCTGCTCGACGAGGCCGTCGAGTTGCTGGGCAGCAGCGAACGGGTCGAGGAGCCGAGCGCCGACGTCGAGTGCGCCAGGGGAGTGCTGCAGATCCTGGACACCGACTCCGAACTCGCCGGCGCGGTCGATCCCGCACGGCGTCA
>DASYMV010000074.1:0-12707 GCA_036008865.1 Pseudonocardiaceae bacterium
CTCCAGGTCCGGGCTGTCTGCTCACTGCATCCCTCCGTCTTCGGGTGTCTTTCTCCGAGAAGTCTGTGCGGTGGCATACGGCGCGACCAGGACGTCTTGTGCCTGGGTGCCGCACACCCGGGCAGCCCGCCAGCTCCGGACATAGCCTTGATGCATGGCCAGTAACGACCTCGGAGATTTCCTGCGCGCGCACCGGGCGCGCCTACGCCCCGAGGACGTCGGTATGGCCTCCTACGGCCGCCGCCGGGTGGCGGGGCTCCGGCGGGAGGAGGTCGCCGTCTTGGCCGGCATGAACACCGACTACTACGCCCGCCTGGAACAGGGACGTGAGCGCCATCCGTCCCCGCAGATACTCGACGCGGTGAGCAGGGCGCTGCGGCTGGGCGACGACGCACGCGACCACCTGCACCGACTGGCAGATGTCGTGCCGGACGCTCGCCAGTCGTACCCGCGGGAAACGGTCAGCCCGATGCTGCGGCAACTGCTCGACGGCTACCCGACCACCCCGGCGTTCGTGGTCAACCCGGCCCTGGACATCCTGGCGACCAACGCCCTGGCCGATGCGTTGTTCTCCCCGTTCCAGCAGGTGGACAACCTTGCCCGCATGACCTTCCTCGACCCGGCCGGCCGCCACTTCTACGCACGATGGAGCTGGGTAGCTCAGGCAACGGTGGCCAGCCTGCGGCAGGCCACCGGCGTTGATCCGCACTACCCGCCTCTGCTGGAACTGGTGCGGACGCTCACCGAGGCGAGCGAGGAGTTCGCCGAACTCTGGGGCTCCCACACCGTCCGCGGCAAAACCTACGATGCCAAGGAACTCGTCCATCCCGAGGTGGGTGCGCTGTCACTGACCTACCAGTCCTTCGACGTGCGTGGCGCACGCGGCCAGCAGCTGGTGATCTATCACGCTGAGCCTGGGAGCCGAAGCGCCGAAGCCCTCGCCTTGCTGGGCACCATCAGCGCTAGCCGGCGGCAGGCTGGGGTTCGCAGAAGCTAGCGCGACGCCACTACTGCCCAGCCCCTGCCGTCGTCGGAACGTGTTGGTCTACCCCGAGGCCGACCACACACCGGCATCGTTCACGATCCTCAACTTCCCGGTGGCCGACATCGAGAAGGCCGTTGACGAGCGTCGTGATGGCTGGCGTGTTCATTCGTCGCGTTCCGGCGATGTAGTAGCCGCGGTCGGTGCGGAAGGTCGATTCCTCGCCGAAGGCGAGGGCGCGCACACCTGAGTGGAGTCCGTCGGCGCCCACGACGAGGTCGAAGGTGCGGGGCTCGCCGTGGGCGAAGGTCACGTGGATTGCGGTGTCGGTTTCGTCGAGGGAGATGATCCAGTCGCCGAACACGTATTCGGTGGTGCTCTTGGTGGCCTCGTGCAGGATGTGGCTGAGGTCGCCGCGCAGGATCTCGACCTCGCCGCTCATGAAGTCCGCGGGCAGGCGCAGCAGTGGTGTTCCTGTCTCGTCGATCACCGCGACTTCGCCTGTGCCGGTCTGCCGGCGCCGGATCTCGTCCAGCAGTCCCATTCGCCTGAGCACGCCCATGTGTGCGTGCCCGCGGAAGTCGACGGCCTGGCGCCCTCGCGCAGTGCCGGGGCGCGCTCGACGACCGTGGGGTTGAAGCCGTGGAGTTGCAGCCAGTAGGCCACGGCTGGTCCGGCGATGCCGGCGCTGGAGATGAGGACGTCGTTGTTCGTCGGTCGGTGCATGGTGTCGAGCGTGGTCGGCGGCGCTGACGAAGTGCGCACCGAGTGCTGACGGTCAGAACCCGCGGGTGACGACCGTTAGCAGGTGGGTCCGGTTGGTCACCGCGGCGGCTGCGCGCCGAGCGGGACGCTGCTCGCCACGTGATCGAGCAGGGCGCCGACCGGTCCGGGGTCGCCGACGGCGAGCAGCAGCGCGTCTGGGCCGTTCAGCTCCGACCAGGCCCAGCGCAGCCCCGGCCTCTCCCCCGCATCAGCGCCATCGGGCAGGCCGTCTGGTCCCGCCACCAGCAATGACCCGACGGCTCGCGCGCCGGTGGTGCCCGCCGGCACCGCCAGCCGCATCCCGTCGGCCGCGGACCGGTCGAACAGCAGCGCCGGGTTGGCCGCGGCGAAGTGGTCGTGCGAGCCGACCTGTACCGGCCGGTCCCCGGAGTTGACGACGACGAGCTCGATGCGCGGCAGGTCCACCGGCACCGGGTCCGCGCCCAGGAAGAACTCCCCCGGCACCGTCATTGGACTGGCCGATGCACGGGGACGAGCTTGGTGCCGTCCGGGAAGGTGGCCTCGACCTGCACCGAGGCGATCATCTCCGGGACGCCGTCCATGACGTCGTCACGGGTGAGCACCTTCTGCCCGCCCGACATGAGTTCGTCCACGCCGCAGCCGTCACGCGCACCCTCCAGCACCCAGGAGCTGATCATCACGATGGCCTCGGGACAGTTGAGTCGCAACCCCCCGCTCGCGGTGCTCGGACGCCAGTTGCGCGGCGAGGTGCAACAGAGGCTTCTCCTGCTCGTGCGGGGACAGCAGCATGGCGCCTCCTTCGGTCTCCAGTCACGCTGGGAACGCCGGATCACCGCGGCATGCCCGAGGTGTTGCGGCCACCGTCAGTTGGTTGGCGGTATCGCGTGGTGCGGCGACACGATGGGTGAGACGCCGTGACCGCAGGAACCGCTGATGACCGCCCTGTTGCCCGAAGTTGCGAGTTGAGACGAGCCGTTCACCAAGTTCAAGCAGCTCCGGGCCGTGGCGACCAGTTTCGACGAACGCGACCACGTCCACCGGCACGATCGAGGTCGTCGCGATCCGCAGTGGCGGGGGTCGAGACGCCGGCGAGTGACCCCGTCGTGCCAGGATCGTGGCCGACGCGAATGCAAGGAGGTCGAGCTGTGTCGTTGCGACACGCACTGCTGGCCCTGCTCGAGGCACAGCCGATGAGCGGCTACGAGTTGGCCAAGCAGTTCGACACCTCCGCCGCCTACGTCTGGCACGCGCACCACCCGCAGATCTACACCGAGCTGCGTCGCATGGAGTCCGAGGGGCTGGTCGAGGCCGAGGAGGCGCCGCGCGGCACAGGGGCGACCAAGCGCCATTACTTCCTCACCGACTCCGGCTGCGAGGAGCTGCTGCGCTGGCTGTCCGAAGTGTCCGAGCCGGCCCGGGAGCGCGACGCTGCCTACCTCAAGGCCACGTACTTCGAGTTCGGCTCGTTCGACCTGGTCCGCCGCCACCTGCGTGGGCACCTGGAGCACTACGCACGGATCGAGGCTCACTGGCGGGCCCATGCCGACCAGCTCGAACGTCGGGACACCGTTTTGCTGCGGCGACGCCTGGCGCATGCGCCGCGGCACGCGCAGGACGCGATCGTCGCCTACAAGGTGCACGTGTACCGCGGGCTGACCGAGCGGGCGCGCACCGAGGTGCGATGGGCCGAGCAGGGCCTGGAGCTGGTGGACCGGCTCGAACGCGACTCCGGACTCGCCGGCGACGAGACGGTGTACCTCCCGACGCCTCCGACGCGGGAACAGCCCTCCGCCTGATCGAACCGACTCCGCAGATCGTGAATCGATGACCCTATTTTATGTACGGGTTTACGTATACCGTGACCGATCTGGAGTCCGGTGCGGGGCGGCAGCGGGAGGTCGACGATGACTGAAGCGGCGACAGTGGACGTCGGTGACGTGATGGAGCGGGCCCGCATCGGTCCCGTGCGGGTCCTGGTCGTCGCACTGTGCGCGGTGGTCGCCCTGTTCGACGGCTTCGACCTGCAGATCATCGGGCTCGCCGCACTGTCCATCGCCGCGACGATGCACATCCCGGTCGCCGCGTTGGGCGCGGTGTTCTCCGCCGCCCTCGCCGGCCTGGCGGTCGGGGGTCTCGCGATCGCGCCGTTGGCCGACCGGGTCGGCCGCAAGGCGGTGCTGGTCGGGGCTGTCGTGTGCTTCAGCGTGTTCACGCTCGCGACCATCACCGCGGATGGCGTGACGACGCTGCTGGTCTACCGGTTGTTCACCGGGCTGGGGCTGGGCGCCGCCGTGCCCTGCGCGATCAGTCTTGCCTCCGAGTTCGTTCCCGCGCGGCGCCGGGCTGCGGTGGCCGGCCTCCTCTTCGCCGGCTTCCCGCTCGGCGGGGTGCTCGCCGGGCTGCTCGGCAGCGTCCTGATCCCTGCCACGGGCTGGCACGGTCTTTTCGTCGTGGGCGGGATCGCCCCGCTCGTGGCCGCCGTCGTCATCGTCCTGACGCTTCCCGAGTCGCTGATCTTCCTGGTGTCCCGACGGGCGGCGCCGGCGCGCGTCGCGCGGACGCTGGCCCGGATCACATCCGACCCCGCCGTCGACGCCTCCCGGCTGGTCGCCAGGGTCGAGGAGCGGCCCGACGGCGCACCCGTGCGACGGCTGTTCGACGCCGACCGCCGCGCGCGCACCGTGTTGTTGTGGGCCTCGTCGTTCGCCGCCTTCGGTGTGCTGGTCGTCAACTCCTCGTGGACGCCCACCCTGCTCGCGCCCCTCGGGGTTCCGGTCGCTCGCACGGCCGTGGCCCTCGCGCTGTTCAACGCGGGCAGTGTCGTGGCCACCGCCGCGGGCGGCTGGCTGATCACCAGGTACGGAGCGCGACGCGTGCTGCCCGCCGCGTTCCTGCTCGCCGCCGTCGGCGTCGCCGGTATCGGCGTGGTCGCCCCGTCGGCGGCGGGGGTCACCGCGATGGAGGTGCTCGTCGGTCTCGGCCTGGGGTGCGCGAGCTCGGGAGTGATCGCGCTGGCCGCGGTCGCCTACTCGACCGCGATCCGCTCGACGGGCGTCGGGTGGGCCCTGGGCATCGGCCGGGTCGGATCGTTCGCCGGCCCACTGGTCGTCGGCGCCCTCGTCGCCGCCGCGTGGGCCGTGGTAGGCGTGTTCGCCGTCCTCGGGGCCGCGTGCGTGGCCGGCGGAATCGCGGCGGCCGCCCTGCGACCGGTCCGCAGCGAAGCTGGATCCGTCTCCCCCTCCCCCCTCTCCGAAGGAGCCGCATGAGCCGCGTCCCGCTGACCCTTGCCTGCTGGGACTACGACCGGACCCAGGCCCTCGCGGACGGCTCGATCCGTCCCGAGGGAGTGGACCTGACCTATCTGTGCCTTCCGGTGGAGGAGACCTTCTTCCGGATGCTGCGCCATCGCGAGTTCGATGCCGCGGAGATGTCGCTGTCGTCGTACGTGACCGGGCTGGCCGACGAACTCGAGAACAGCATGTTCGTCGCGATCCCCGTCTTCCCCTCGCGCGCATACCGCCACAACGGCATCTACGTCAACAGCACGAGCGGGATCGAGAAGCCCTCCGACCTGGCAGGACGCACCGTCGGCGTGCCGGAGTACCAACTCACGGCCGCTGTGTGGATTCGCGGCATCCTCGCCGACTACCACGAGGTGCCGGTCTCCTCGGTGCGCTACCGGACCGGGGGGATGCACCAACCCGGTCGCGTGGAGAAGCAGGCGCTGGACCTGCCGCCGGAGATCGACATCGCACCCATCGGACCGGACCGGACGTTGTCCGAGATGCTCGTGACCGGGGAGATCGACGCGCTCTACGCCCCGCGCACGCCACGCCCCCTGATCGAGGGGCGTCCGGAGGTTCGGCGGTTGTTCGCCGACCCGCGGGCTGCCGAGGAGGAGTACGCCGCCGAGACGGGCATCTTCCCGATCATGCACGTGGTGGTGCTGCGCCGAGACGTCTACGAGGCGCGGCCGTGGATCGCACGGTCGTTGTTCTCCGCGTTCGAGCAGGCCAAAGCGGTGACCGAGGACCGGATGGGCGAGACCGCGGCCAACCGCTACATGCTCCCGTGGCTCTACGACGAGGTGGAACGCACCCGTGCGGTTCTCGGCCCGGACTTCTGGCCCTACGGGCTCGAACCCAACCGCACCACCCTCGAGGTGTTCCTGCGCTACGCCCACGAACAGGGCCTGACCCGTCGCCGCCTCACCCCCGACGAGCTGTTCGTCCCCGAGACCAACGAGACCTACGTCATCTGATCAAGCACAGGTGGCCCGGTTGGTCACCGCGGTGGCTGCGCGCCTTCGGCGAGGGTTTCGAGCATGAGGGCTTGCGCGAGAACACATCGTTGGACTTCGGCGGGGTCCACGCTTTCGTTCGCGGCGTGGATGCGGGCGGCTGCGATGTCCTCGGCCCCCCACAGCACGACTCCTGCATCGGGATGCAGGCGGTTCAGCGTCGCGACGAGCGGGATCGATCCTCCTGCGCCGACGGCGCGCGCCGGCTTGCCGTAGGCGGTTTCCAAGGCGTCGCGCGCGGCGCGCACGGCGGGGTGGCCGGTGTCCACCTGGAACGGCGGTCCGATCTTGAAGGGTGCAACGTCGACCTCGGCACCCCAGGGAACGCCGGCCCGCAGGTGGGTCATGAGTTGGTCGAGTTGCTCCACCGGATCGCAGCCGGGGGGTACTCGCAGGGCGATGCGCGCGCTGGCCCGTGGGATGAGGACGTTGGCCGCGTGGGTCAGGGGTGGGGCGTCGATGGCGAGCACTGTGATGGAGGGTTTGGCCCAGAGCCGGTCGGCCAGTGTGCCCGTACCGATGAGCCGGGTGCCGGCGCGCATGGTGGCGCTGGCGCGGAAGGCGTCCTCGTCGAAGCCGGCGCCGGTCCACGCTGCACTGTGCAGTCCGGGCACGGTGACGTCGCCGTGGTCGTCGTGCAAGGTGCCCAGGGCGCGGATGAGGGCGAGCAGAGCGTCGGGTGCCGCTCCCCCGAACAACCCTGAGTGGACGGCGTCATCGAGGGTGCGCACCGTGATCGTGCACTGGACGTGGCCGCGCAGAGCGGTGGTGAGTGCGGGTTCGCCGACGGCGGGTCCGCCCATGTCGGCGATGACGAAGGCGTCACAGCGCACGAGGTCGGGATGGTCTTCGAGGAAGGCGGGCAGGTGGCTGACCGTCTCCTCCTCCCCCTCGATGAGGATGCGCAGACCGACGGGTGGACGTCCGTCGAAGGCGCGCAGGGTGCCGGCGTGGATGGCGATGCCGCTCTTGTCGTCGGCGGCGCCGCGCCCGTGGATGCGGCCGTCGGGTCCTGTGGTCGGGGTGAAGGGGTCGGTGAGCCAGCCCTGTTCGGGTGGCGCGGGTTGGACGTCGTAATGGGCGTAGAGCAGAACGGTCGGCGTGCCGGGAGGGCCTTCGACGTCGGCGTACACGGCGGGGTAACCACCGGGGACGTCGAGGAGGCGGGCGTTGTCGGCACCCGCGCGGCGCAGGACGTCGACGGTGGCTGCGGCCATCTGGTGGACGGGTTCGGATGGGAAGCCGGGGAACGCGACCGACGGGATCCTGATGAGCCGTTCGAGGTCGGCGATGACGTCAGGCATGACGGCGGCGACCTTCTCGCGCATCGCCTGCTCCTTTCGCTGCGTGCGGTTGATACCACCAGATGTGCGGCGGCCGGGATCGAGCAGGGTGGGGTGGGTGTCGTTGTCGGTGGGATGCGGTACAAGATCGGTATGTTGGTGCTCGCCGCTCAGGACTCGTTCTTCCTCGCTCGACGGCCCCGCAAGGACTCGCCGCACACCACGGCGGCCTATCGGCGTGATCTGGCGGGGGTGAACACGCTGCTCGCGCAGGCTGTGGGCACGTCGGTCGCGCAGCTGCACGTGGAGGATCTGACTGCGGCGAACCTGCGGGCGGCGTTCGGTGTGTTCGCCGACACCCACGCGAAGAGTTCGGTGCTGCGTGCGTGGTCGACGTGGAACCAGTTCTTGACGTTCTGCGTGGCGGACAACCTGCTGGCGGGCAATCCCATGGGTGCGGTGGCTCGTCCGAAGACACCGACGTTGACGCCGAAGCCGCTGCGGGGCGAGGACACTCCTGAGCGGTTGCTGGCCGCGGCGGCGGAGGGTGCCCGCAAGGCGCGTGACCCGTGGCCGGAGCGCGATGTGCTGGTGATCGCGCTGGGGCTGGTGGCGGGTTTGCGGTCGGCGGAGATGCGGACGCTGACGCTGTCGTCGATGGTCGGCCGGACGGGTGAGCGCCGGTTGCACGTGAAGGGGAAGGGCAACCGGGACCGGTCGGTGCCGATCGAGCCCGCGATGGAGCGGGTGGTCGAGCAGTACCTGCAGTCGTGCCGGCGGCGGTTCCCGCAGGGCCGGTTCGACCGGTCGTCCGCGTTGCTGCGCGACCGGCACGGTGAGCCGATCGGGCGGGGCGGGCTGGAGTACCTGGTGCGGTCGTGCTTCCGGTGGGCGGGTTTGCACGATCGGGTGCCGGCGGGGGCGAATCTGCACGCGTTGCGGCACACGTTCGCGACGAGGTTGGCCGAGGACGGGGCTTCGGCGTCGGAGATCATGGCGTTGCTGGGACATGCGAGTCTGGCGACGAGTCAGAACTACATCGAGGCGACGGCGCGGGAACGGCGTGCGGCGGTGGCGTCGAATCGGACTTACCGGGCTTTGGGGCGGGTGCCGGACAGCGACCAAGATTAGGCCGTGTGGGTGACGTCCTGGTGCGAAAAGTGCATTTCAGGGGTACCCAGTTGGCATGAGGTCGGTCTGGCGAGGTGCGATCTCCTTCGGGCTGGTGACGATCGCTGTCCGGTTGTACACCGCGACGGAGGAGCACGACTTCCGGTTCCACCAGGTGCACCGCGAGGACGGCGGTCGGATCAGGTACAAACGCGTGTGCTCGGTCTGCGGCAAGGAGGTGGAGTACGCCGACATCGCCAAGGGCTACGAACTGGATGACGGTCGCATGGTGGTGCTGGACGACGAGGACTTCGAGAAGCTGCCCGTGAAGACCGACCGGGCCATCGAGGTCATGGAGTTCGTGCCGGCCGAGGAGATCGATCCGATCTACTTCCAGAAGTGCTACTACCTGGAACCGGACAAGGCCGCGGTTCGTCCCTACGTGTTGCTGCGCACGGCGCTGGAGAAGACCGATCAGCTCGCGGTCGTGAAGATCACCATCCGGCAGCGTGAGTCGTTGGCGACCTTGCGGGCCCGTGACGACGTGCTGGTGCTGCACACGATGTTGTGGCCCGACGAGATCCGCAAACCGGACTTCGAGTTCCTCGACCAGGACGTGGAAGTCCGGCCGCAGGAGTTGAAGATGGCCACATCGCTGGTGGAGAGCATGGCCGGCGACTTCGACCCGGACGAGTTCACCGACGACTACCGCGACGCGCTGGAGAAGCTCATCGCGGCGAAGGCCGAGGGTGCGGAACTGCCCGAGCAGCCCGAGGAGGAGGACAAGGGCGACGTCGTGGACCTGGTGACCGCGCTGGAGCGCAGCGTGGAGCAGGCGCGCTCGGCCCGGTCGGGCAAGCAGCAGGCGAGGGCGTCCGACGACGAGGACAAGCCCGCTCGCAGCAAGACCAAGAAGCGCACGGCCTGAGGCGCGCGTGGCGGACCTGTCGGAGTACCGCGAGAAGCGAGATCCCGCCCGCACACCGGAGCCTGTTCCCGACGAGCAGGTGCTCCCCCACGGCGACGACAACACCTTCGTGATCCAGGAACACCACGCCAGGCGCCTGCACTGGGACGTTCGGTTGGAGCGCGACGGTGTGCTGGTGTCCTGGGCGGTGCCCAAGGGGTTGCCGTCCGAGCCGGGCACGATCCGCCTCGCCGTGCACACCGAGGACCACCCGCTGGAGTACGCGAGGTTCTCCGGGGAGATCCCGAAGGGCGAGTACGGCGGGGGTCAGATGACGATCTGGGACCGCGGCACGTACGACACGGTCAAGTGGACCGATCGGGAGGTCGACGTCGTGCTGCACGGCGAGCGCGCGCGAGGCGAGTTCGTCTTCTTCCGCAAGGACGGCGCGAACGACAAGGACTGGATGGTCCGTCGCCGTCACGAACCGGCGCGGCCGGATTGGGCGCCGTTGCCGGAGACGCTCAAGCCCGTGCTCGCCACCCCCGGCACGCTGCCGCCCGCCTCCGAGGACGACGAGTGGTCCTATGAGTTCAAGTGGGACGGTGTTCGCGCGATCGTGCGCGTGGAGGGCGGCCGGGTGCAGGTGTTCAGCCGCGCCGGCAACGACGTGACGGTGAGCTATCCGGAGCTGCTGGGGCTCGGTGCGCAACTGGGCAGCACACAGGCGTTGCTGGACGGCGAGATCGTGGCGTTCTCCGGTGGCAGGCCGAGTTTCTCCGCGCTGCAGCAACGCATGCACGTGAGCACGGCGGCGCAGGCGCGGCGCCTGGCCGAGCAGCAACCGGTCACCTACCTCGCGTTCGACGTGCTGCACCTGGAGGGACGCTCAACGCTGTCGCTTCCGCTGCAGCGCCGCCGGGAGCTGCTGGAGGACCTGGAGGTCAAGGGCGCGCACTGGCAGACGCCACCCGCGTACCGGGGTGAGGGTGCGGCGGTGCTGGCGGCGAGCCAGGAGCAGGGTTTGGAGGGCGTGGTCGCCAAGCGCGTCGACTCGCCGTACCTGCCGGGTCAGCGGTCACCGGATTGGATCAAGATCGCTCATCAGAAGACGCAGGAGGTCGTCATCGGCGGCTGGCGCCCGGGTGAGGGCAAGCGCCTCGGTGTTGTAGGCGCGCTGCTGCTGGGCATTCCCGAGGGTGACGGCCTGGCGTTCGTCGGCTCGGTGGGCACCGGATTCAGCCAGACGGAGCTGGAGATGCTCACCACGAAGCTGATCCGCTTGGAGCGCAAGACCTCGCCGTTCGTGACCGAAGTGCCCCGCGAACGCGCCAAGGGGGCGCGGTGGGTACGTCCTGAGCTGGTCGGTGAAGTGGTGTTCCGGGACTGGACGTCAGACGGGCGGATGCGCCAGCCCGTGTGGCGTGGACTGCGCCCGGACAAGAAGCCGGAAGAGGTGCACGAGGTTGGGTGAGACCACGACGGTGAAAGTGGACGGCCAGATGCTGCGGCTGTCCAATCTGGACAAGGTCCTCTATCCCCAGACCGGGTTCACCAAGGCCGAGGTGATCGACTACTACACCCGCATCGCGCCGGTGCTGCTCCCCCACCTCGCCGGCAGGCCCGTCACCTTGCGACGCTATCCCAACGGGGTGGAAGGGCAGTCGTTCTTCGAGAAGAACATCTCCCGGCACGCGCCTGACTGGGTGCGCACCGTGCGGGTGGAGACTCCCGGCAGCAGCAAGGGCAACGACTACGCGGACTTCGTGCTCGTCGAAGACCTCCCCACGCTGGTGTGGGTGGCCAACCTCGCCGCGCTGGAGTTGCACGTTCCACAGTGGAAGGTCGGCCCACGGGGCGGAAAGCAGCCGCCGGATCTGCTGGTGTTCGACCTCGATCCGGGCGCGCCGGCCACCGTTGTGGAGTGCTGCCGGGTCGCGGAGAAGCTGCGCGCGGCGCTGTCGGAGGACGGCTTGCCCGCGTGGGCGAAGACCAGTGGTTCCAAGGGCTTGCAGCTCTACGTGCCGGTGAAGGTGTCCGAGCCCGAGCGGACGTCGGCGTATGCGAAGGCACTCGCGCAGCGGCTCGCCGCGGAGCATCCCGATGAGATCGTGTCGTCGATGACGAAAGCGCAGCGCACGGGCAAGGTGCTGATCGACTGGAGCCAGAACAACCCGGCCAAGACCACGGTCGCGCCGTACTCGTTGCGCGCCCGGCCGCAGCCGACGGTGTCCACGCCGGTCACCTGGGACGAGGTCGGCGAATGCCGCAAACCCGACGACCTGGTGTTCGTCGCCGGCGACGTGCTCAAGCGGGTGGACAAGCTCGGCGATCTGTTCGCGGCCCTGGAGGAGAAGCACTACCGGCTGCCGCGGTGACGTGAAGAGTTCTTGGGGTGGGAACCGAATACGCCGGAAAGGGGCCGCGGCCGGGTGTAGCCCCTGGTCAAGGTCGCTTCCAGATAGTCGGCGAACAGAGCGGCATGTCCTCAACTGGGTGCACCAGGAGTATTTCGCCGTGGCGGACCTATCGTGTTCGGAAAACGATCGTCTGGCGAAC
Organism: Pseudonocardiaceae bacterium; assembly: GCA_036008865.1. Classification (GTDB taxonomy): domain Bacteria; phylum Actinomycetota; class Actinomycetes; order Mycobacteriales; family Pseudonocardiaceae; genus DASYMV01. Next base: position 11,889 of record DASYMV010000074.1, read on the forward strand.
GCGAACACTCGGCGCGCTCGGTCGGCGTTGCCCCAGGACCGAATGTTCGGAAACCCGTTCGTTTACTGGTAGTGTCCAGTAGGGTTTGCGAACAGGTTTACCGAACGTTGGGGTGGTGAGGGGATGGCGCTGGTCGGTCTCGTCCGAGTCAGCACGAGCAAGCAGGAGACCCAGCGCCAGCACGATGACCTCGACCCGATCTGTGTGAAAGTGTTCGAGGAGAAGATCAGCGCCCCCCTCAAGGTCCCCCCCCCCCCGGACCTGCGGGGCGCGTTGGAGTACATGCGCCCCGGCGACATGCTCACCGTCCAGGAAGCCGACCGGCTCGGCCGCAACCTCCTGGAGGGCCTGATCATGCTCAACGAACTGTTCGAGCAGGGCGTCGCGGTCAAGATCCTTCACGGCATCGCCGCAGGCGAACACATCGAGCGCAGCCTGATCCTCGACCTCGCGCTCGCCCTGGCCGAGGACCGCCAGCGCGACATCGTCCGCAAGACCCGCAACGGCCTCGAATCCGCCGCCCGGCACGGACGCAAAGGTGGGCGACCCCGCGTAGTCGACGCCGACAAACGGCGCGCGATCCTCGCCCGCCGCGGCGAAGGCCAGTCTCTACGCGAGATCTCCCGCGGTGTCGGAGTCAGCCTCGCCGTCGTGCACGCCGAGGTGAAAGGCGCCGAGACCGACACCCAACCTCAGACCTGACCAACAAAACTCCTGGTCAGTCATATCCGCCCGTTCTCGGCGAGTACTACGGGACCCAGGCCCCAGCCCTCGTTCGTCATCCGCACCTCGTCCTCGACGGACACCCGGTAGTACGCC
>DASYMV010000075.1:0-2259 GCA_036008865.1 Pseudonocardiaceae bacterium
CGGTGATCTGCTGCGCAGGTCCGCCGAGCGCGTTCCGGACAAGACCGCCGTCGTGTACCGCGACCTGCGGCAGAGCTATGCCGAGCTGGACGAGACGGTCAACCGGTTCGCGAACGCTCTCACCGCTCGCGGCGTGACCAAGGGCGACCGGATCGCCCTGTTCAGCCACAACAACCACGCGTTCGTCGTCGCTTATTTCGCGCTGGCGCGGCTGGGTGCGGTGTCCGTGCCGATCAACTACATGCTCACCGCCGACGAGGTCGCCTACGTGCTCGAGCACTCCGGCGCCACCGGCCTCCTCGTCGAGGACGCGCTGGTGCCGGTGGCGGACAAGGCCGTCGCGGAAAGCAACCCGGACGGCATCGCGCTGCGGGGCGTGATCCCCGAGCGCGGCGAGGAGATCCCGGCGGACTGGGAGTCCGTTGTGGACTGGATGCTGCACGAGGACGCGACTCCGCCGGACGTGCAAGTCGCCGACGACGACCTGCTGCAGCTGATGTACACCAGCGGTACGGAGTCGCGTCCCAAGGGCGCCATGCACTCCGCGCGCAGCCTGATCGCCCAGTACGTCACCTGCATCGTCGACGGGGAGATGACCGCGGACGACGTCGAGGTGCACTCGCTGCCGCTCTACCACTGCGCGCAGCTGCACTGCTTCCTCACCCCCGACGTCTACCTGGGCGCGACGAACATCGTGCTGCCCGGCGCCGACCCCGCGTTGATCCTGGAGACCGTCGAACGGGAGCGCGCCACCAAGCTGTTCTGCCCGCCGACGGTGTGGATCTCCCTGCTGCGCCACCCCGACTTCGACCGGCGTGACCTGTCGTCGCTGCGCAAGGGCTACTACGGTGCGTCGATCATGCCGGTGGAGGTGTTGAAGGAGATCGGTGCGCGGCTGCCGGACGTGCGGCTGCTCAACTTCTACGGTCAGACCGAGATGGCGCCGCTCGCCACCGTGCTCAGGCCGGAGGAGCAGGTGCGCAAGGCCGGCTCGGCCGGGCGCCCGGCGCTCAACGTGGAAACGCGGGTCGTGGACGAGTACGACCGCACGCTGCCGCCGGGGGAGATCGGCGAGATCGTGCACCGCAGCCCGCACGCCATGCTCGGGTACTGGAACGACCTCGAGAAGACCTCGGACGCCTTCCGCAACGGCTGGTTCCACACCGGCGACCTCGGGGTCTTCGACGCGGACGGCTACCTCACCGTCGTCGACCGCAAGAAGGACATGATCAAGTCCGGTGGGGAGAACGTCGCGAGCCGCGAGGTCGAGGAAGCCATCTACCGGCATCCGGCGGTCGCCGAGGTGGCGGTGTTCGGCATCGCGCACCCGCAGTGGATCGAAGCCGTCACGGCCGCGGTGGTGCTGCGTGACGGTGCCGACGTCACCGCCGAGGAACTGACGGCGTTCTGCCGCGAGTCGCTGGCCGGCTTCAAGGCGCCCAAGCACATCGAGTTCGTCGACCGGCTGCCGAAGAACGCCAGCGGCAAGCTGCTCAAGCGGGAGCTCCGCACGTCGGTTCGCACCCCCTGGACGGCCTGAGCCGGCGTGCACGGTGGTGCCGCCCGAACGACCACCACCGTGCACGTGTCCTCACACCGGTTCCGGAACCCGATCCCTCGCCGGGAGCGTCCAGCGGATCAGGGGCGGCGCCAGGAGCATGACGATGAACAGTCGCAGGCTCTGCGTGGTCGAGATCAGTGCGACCTGGCCGTGCAGGGACGCGGCTGTCGCGAGCACCGCGTTGATTCCGCCAGGTGTGGTGGCCAGGTAGGCGTCGATGAACGGGATTCCCATCACCAGCGACAGAAGTCCGGCGAGCCCCGCGCAGGTGATGCAGACGATGGCGGTGGACGCCAGCACCCAGGGGAGCAGGCGGCCGACGTGACGCAGGGACGCGGGGGTGAAGCGGAGCCCGACCTCCAGGCCCACGGCGATGAACACGACGTCGCGCAGCAGTCCGACCGGAGTGAACCCGTTCGCCGCACCGGTGAACGCGGCGACCGCGGTGAGCACCATCGGTCCCAGCAGTGCCGGGGCGGGCAGGCCGACTCGTCGGCCCGCGCTGACGCCCAACACGCACAACGCGGTCAGGACGAGCAGACCCGCGACGTCGTTGTCCGAGGACACCACGTCCACGGACTCCGGCAGCAACGCCGGTGACGCTTGGTCCGCCTCAGTGGTCTTGTCGAACGCGAGCACGACCAACGGTGCGGTCGCCGCGACCAGACCGACGCGCAGGTACTGCATGAACGCGACCA
>DASYMV010000076.1:0-2661 GCA_036008865.1 Pseudonocardiaceae bacterium
CGGGTTCTGGGCGTCGGCGGCGCAGATCGGTCCACCGGCCGGCAACCTGCTGGCGAACGGCGTGCTGGCGCTGCTCGGCGTGGCGCTGACCGATGAGCAGTTCCTGTCCTGGGGCTGGCGCGTGGCGTTCCTGCTCTCCGCGGTGCTGGTCGCGTTCGGCCTGTGGATCAGGGTGAAGCTGGAGGAGACACCGGTGTTCCGCGCCATCGCGGAGCACGGCGAGCGTCCGAAGGCGCCGATCAGCGAGGTCGTCCGGACCCAGACCAGGGCGCTCATCGCCGCGATTCTCTGCCGCGTGGGCCCGGACGTGCTCTACGCGCTGTTCACCGTGTTCGTGCTGACCTACATCACCACCCAGTTGCACCTGCCGCGCAATGCCGGGCTGACGGCGGTGCTGATCGGCTCGGCCCTGCAGTTGGGGTTGATGCCGCTCGCGGGAGCGCTGTCGGACCGGATCAACCGCCGCGTCCTCTACGGCATCGCGGCCGTCTGCGGCGTCGTGTGGCCCTTCGTGTTCTTCACGTTGATCAACACGGGCTCCAAGGTCGTACTCGCGCTCGGCGTCGTCGTGGGCTTGGTCATCCACGCGTTCATGTACGGCCCGCAGGCCGCGTTCATCGCCGAGCAGTTCAGCCCCCGGCTGCGCTACACCGGCAGCTCGCTGGCCTACACGCTCGCCGGCGTGATCGGTGGCGCGCTGGCACCGTTGATGTTCACGCTGCTGCTGTCGAAGTTCCACTCGTGGGTGCCCATCGCGGCGTACGTGGCCGTGGCGTGCGTCGTCACACTGATCGGACTGGCGCTGGGCCGCGACCCGCACGCCGAGGAGGAAGAGCTCGAGGCGCTCGCGCGTGCTTGAGTCAGCCCGCCAGCAGCACCTTGAGGGTGGCCTCCAGGTGGGAGGTGATGGCCGTCGTGGCCGCCTCGACGTCCCCGGACTCGAGCGCGGCCACGATGGCCTCGTGCTCGTCGAGCACCGCGTCCTGCCTGCCCACGACGCGGAAGAGCGCCACGACACCGGCGCGGACCTGACGGGCGCGCAACCCCTCGTACATCTTCGTGAGCAGGTCGTTGCCCGCCGCCGCCACGAGTTCGAGGTGGAACTCGCGGTCCACGTCGATGAACTGTCTGGCGTCGGACTCACCGCGCAAGTCGCGTTGCCGCTCCACGGCGGCCCGCATCCGGTCGAGCGGCACGATTCCCGCGCTCAGCACGCGCTCGGCGGCGTAGCGCTCCACCATGCCGCGCAGCTCCATGAGCTCGGCGACCTCGCGGCCCGACACCGGTGCGACGTAGGCGCCCTTCTTCGGTACGAGCTGGACGAGATCCTCCGCGGCGAGCAACAACAGCGCCTCGCGGATCGGCGTGCGGGAGACCCCGATGCGATCGGCGACGTCCTGCTCGCTGATGAACCGCCCCTGCATGTCGGGATCGGCCAGGACGACGTCTTTGAGGAACTCGTAGGCCCTGTCCCGCCCCGACCCTTGCATACTGCTTGTATACCAGAGAGGATCGGACCGTGCGTATCGCTCTGTGCCAGATCAGCTCGACGACCGACCCCGAGGCGAACCTCGAACTCGTGCGCGACGGGGTACGTCGCGCGGCTGCCGAGGGGGCGCGTGTGGCACTCTTCCCCGAGGCCGCGATGTGCCGTTTCGGCGTCCCGCTGGGGCCGATCGCCCAGCCGCTGCACGGTCCGTGGGCGCGAGCGGTGCGTGAGATCGCGACCGAACACGGAGTGCTGGTGATCGCCGGGATGTTCACACCCGCGGCTGACGGCCGGGTCACCAACACCCTGCTCGTCACCGGCGAGGACGTCCACCTCGGTTACGACAAGATCCACTTGTTCGACGCGTTCGGATTCGCCGAGTCGCGCACCGTCGCGCCCGGCGACGAGGTCGTGACGGTCGACGTGGACGGCGTCACCCTCGGTTTCGCGACCTGCTACGACATCCGGTTCCCGGAGCTCTTCCGGGCGCTGGCGGACAAGGGCGCCTCCGCGGTGCTGCTCGGGGCGTCCTGGGGGTCCGGCCCTGGCAAGCGCGAGCAGTGGGAGTTGCTGGTGCGCGCCCGCGCGCTGGACTGCACCTCGTGGGTGCTCGCGTGCGGCCAGGCCCATCCCGGCGAGCTCGGGACCCCGGCACCCACCGGCGTCGGCTTCAGCACGGTCGCGGACCCGCTGGGCAACCTCACCGGTCAGCTCGGCGCGGACCCCGCTCTGCTGGTGGTCGACATCGACACGGCGGCGGTCGACGAGGCGCGCAAGGTGCTCCCGGTGCTCGCCAACCGCCGCCTCTGATCAGCAATTCATCGGCGCAAGCCCCGTCCTTCGGGGCCGGGACAGCCGATCTGTGCTGGTCCGGGCGCGCAGCGCCCGGTGGTGTCGGTGGCGGCGGATACCGCTACCGCATCGAACCCACCCCGATGAGGTGCAGCGTCGGGTGATCACCGCGGCCAAGACCCGCGAGGATCGTGCCTGGTTGGGCGAGGTGGCGTCGGTGGCGTGGTGCAGTCCTTCCGCGACGCACACCGCGCCTACGTCAACTTCGTCGACTCGCTCACCGGCGGGCGCAAGGGCCGCGGGGTCGGGCGGCCTCGGTTCAAGTCCCGCAAGGACACCCGGCAGTCGTTTCGGCTGACCCGCAACGGCTTCGCCGTGCG
>DASYMV010000077.1:0-2585 GCA_036008865.1 Pseudonocardiaceae bacterium
GCCGCCGTGACCGGGCGGACGCGGTCCACCGGCTGCCACGGACGTTCGCTCGCCTCCATCTTCGCGCGGCGCTCGGCGAGCACCTCGTCGGACACCAGCAGGTCGAGCTTGCGCTGGTGCACGTCGATGCGGATGCGGTCACCGTTCTGGACCAGGCCGATCACGCCGCCACCGGCGGCCTCGGGCGAGACGTGCCCGATGGACAGGCCGGAGGAGCCGCCGGAGAAGCGGCCGTCGGTGATCAGCGCGCACTTCTTGCCGAGCCCCGAGCCCTTGAGGAACGCGGTCGGGTGCAGCATCTCCTGCATGCCCGGCCCGCCCGCGGGACCCTCGTAGCGCACGACCAGCACGTCGCCCGCCTGGATCTCCTTCTTGAGGATCACCGAGACGGCTTCCTCCTGGCTCTCCACGACCCGCGCGGGACCCTCGAACTGCCACAGCTCCTCGTCGATGCCCGCGGCCTTGATCACCGCGCCGCGCTCGGCGAGGTTGCCGCGCAGCACCGCGAGACCGCCGTCGACGGTGTAGGCGTGCTCGACGTCGTGGATGCACCCGGCCGCGGCATCGGTGTCCAAAGAGGACCAGCGGTTGGTGGTGGAGAAGGCTTCCGTGGTGCGCACGCCACCAGGGGCGGCGTGGAAGAGCTCGATGGCCCGCTCCGACGGTGATTCGCCGCGGATGTCCCACTCCGCCAGCCACTCGGCGAGCGACGGGCTGTGCACGGAGTGGACGTCGCGGTTCAGCAGACCGCCTCGGTCGAGCTCACCCAGCAGCGCGGGGATGCCGCCCGCCCGGTGCACGTCCTCCATGTGGAAGTCCGAGTTCGGCGACACCTTGGACAGGCACGGCACGCGACGGCTGATGTCGTCGATGTCCTGCAACGTGAAGTCGATCTCGCCCTCCTGCGCGGCGGCGAGGATGTGCAGCACCGTGTTCGTCGAGCCGCCCATCGCCATGTCCAGCGCCATCGCGTTCTCGAACGCCTTGCGGTTCGCGATCGACCGCGGCAGCACCGACTCGTCGTCCTCGGCGTACCAGCGGCGGCACAGCTCGACGACCGTCTTGCCAGCCTCGAGGAACAGGTCGCGGCGCGCCGCGTGCGTGGCGAGCGTGGAGCCGTTGCCCGGCAGCGCCAACCCGAGCGCCTCGGTGAGGCAGTTCATCGAGTTCGCGGTGAACATGCCGGAGCACGAGCCGCAGGTCGGGCACGCCGACCGCTCGACCTCGTCCAGGCCCTCGTCGTTCACGGCGGGGCTGGCGGACGCGGAGATCGCGGTGATCAGGTCGGTCGGTGCGACGGCCACGCCGTCCACGACCACGGCCTTGCCCGCCTCCATCGGCCCGCCCGAGACGAACACCACCGGGACGTTGAGCCGCAGCGCGGCGTTCAGCATGCCGGGCGTGATCTTGTCGCAGTTCGAGATGCAGACGATCGCGTCGGCCTGGTGCGCGTTCACCATGTACTCGACGGCGTCGGCGATCACCTCGCGCGACGGGAGCGAGTAGAGCATTCCGCTGTGCCCCATGGCGATGCCGTCGTCCACCGCGATCGTGTGGAACTCGCGCGGCACGCCACCCGCCTCGCGGATGCCCTCCGCGACGATGTCGCCGAGGTCGCGCAGGTGCACGTGGCCCGGCACGAACTGCGTGTACGAGTTCGCGATGGCGATGATCGGCTTGCCGAAGTCGGAGTCCGTCATGCCGGTGGCGCGCCAGAGCGCTCGGGCGCCTGCGGCGTTGCGGCCGTGGGTGGTAATGCGGGACCGGAGCGAGGGCACAGCTCCTCCAAGATCTGAGAACGCAGAAGTGTTCAGACGCCTGATGGGCGCGACGTGCTTGGTTCGGTGCCTCAGACGTTACTCGGGCGCAACGCCGCGGCGACCAGCACACCGGCCAATGCGAGCGTGATCACGTGCACGACCGTGCACCACAGGCAGATCTTCCCGATCAGCAGGAACTCGGCGGCGACCAGGTAGACGACGAACACCACACCGATCCCGACCGCACCCAGCCGCAGCCAGTTGACCAGCGGGTTGGTGCTCCGCCACGCCCACGGCAGGCAGATCGCGGTCAGGAAAGCGAAGAACGCCAGGCCGAGCACGGCGACCGGGATGCCGAGCAGCTTGGACTGCTCGCTGCTGGTCACCGTGGCGCAGTCCACCACGCTGTTCTCGGAGCACACCAGCAGCTCGGGCGAGCCGTAGTGGGCGATGGTCAGGTAGACCGAGACGGCCAGTCCCGCCAGCGACAACACCAGGGTGATCAGCGGGACACGGGAGTTCGACGTCACGATCACGACTTTACGGAGGTCCCGCGTTGCCCCCGCGTGAGTCGGGAGTCACTCGACCGGGTGGTCGGCTGGAACCGACCACGAAGTGGCTGAAAACTGTCGTACCCCGGCCGTAGCGTCGAATTCCGGGGGCCCATTCCTCGCGCGCATGCGGGGTCCCCCCAATTTCCAGCGTAGTGGAGGGGTACGACAGTCGATCTTGGCTCAGTTTGTGCAAGATCGTTTTACTGCGTGCGCTCGGCGTCCTCGTGCTCGGGTGCGTCCACCTGCGTGGGTGCGTCGACCGGCGTGGGCA
>DASYMV010000078.1:0-7582 GCA_036008865.1 Pseudonocardiaceae bacterium
CGTGGTTCAGCCGCTGCGGTTGGAGGAAGAGCTCGCCAGGCAACTGCTGGACCGCATGGGTCCTGCGGGACGGCGGTCGGCGGTGCTGTCCGGTGTTGCGCCGCCCGACCTCCGCACCCGCAACGCCCCGCGCGTGCGCCAGGCCGTGAAACCCGTGGGCGTGGCGGCGTCGCAACTCGATCCCGCCTCCCGAGACCTGCTCGCCGGCGTCGTGCGGCTCTACCTCGACCGGCTGCGCGCTGACCTGGCCGACACCGAGTTCGCGAACATCCACCCGGACCAGTTGCACTTCGCCTGGGAGGGCTCGTCGGAGCGCGGTGCCGGGCACTACTACCGCATCCAGGCACCCGAGTTGCTGATCGAGTACGACAACACGGCGAACAACGCCAACCACGTGCACTCGGTGTGGCGCAGGCATTCCGGCGACTTCGGCGACGACATCCTCGCCGCGCACTTCGCGAGCGCCCCTCACTGAGTTCACGCCTGTGGAGCGCCAATGGCCTGTGACGGCCGAGGAAGCGATCGCGTCGCAGGCACGGCTGCGTCCGCTGGTGCGCGTCGAGACCGACCCGTCACTCGACGTGCGCACGGTCGCCGGACTGGATGTCGGCTACGCCGAGGGCAGCGACCTGCTGGCCGCGGAGACACTCGACACAGTGGACTCCGCGGTGGTGACGGGCAAGTCGACTTTTCCTCACGCATCAGGGCTTTTCGCATTTCGGGAGATGCCGTCGCTGCTCGACGCGCTGGAACGGCTGACCGTCACGCCTGACCTGCTGGTCTGCGACGGGCAGGGACTCGCGCACCCGAGGAGGTTCGGGCTGGCCTGTCACCTGGGAGTGGTGACCGGTCTGCCGAGCATCGGCGTCGCCAAGACGCCGATGGGCCCCTTCGAGCCGCCCGCGGACCGGCGCGGTGCGACGGCCGACCTCGTCGTGGACGGTGAGATCGTCGGCCGCGCGCTGCGCACCCGCGAGTCGGTGAAGCCGGTCTTCGTCTCGGTCGGCCACCGCATCGACCTCGACCGGGCGTGCGTGGAGGTCCTGCGGCTGTGCACGGAGTTCAGGCTGCCGGAGACGACGCGGCGCGCGGACGCATTGGGTCGCGCCGCACTGCGGGAGGGCTGACGATGACGCGGTGACCGGAAACCTGGTGCCGGTGGCGATGTTCGCGCGGTTGTGCCGGCTGAGCGTCGAGCAGGTCGAACGGTATGACGAACTGGGTCTCCTGGCGCCCGCTGGGGTCGACCCCGCGACCGGTGAACACCGCTACGCGACTGAGCAGATCACGCGAGTGCTGGCCATCGCGCCGTTGCGCCGGATCGGCGTTCCACTGGAGGCCGTCGCTGCCGTGCTCGCCGCGGACGATGCTCAGGCGGTCGAGCAGGTCCTGATCGCCGAACGCGACCGGGTGCAGGCCGAGATGATCCGGAGCACCGAGACCTTGGACGCCGTCGAACGGTTGCTGGTGCGCGGGGTTCCCGGCCCGACGACCACTCTCAGCAGACAACCCGCGCGATCGCTGCTGCTGGTGCGAGCGGACTGCGCACTGGAGGACGTGCGCCGGACGACCGCCGCCTGCCTCCGGGAGGTGATGAGTGCGGCGGCGCGCCGGGGGATCGCCTGGTCCCCGCCCACCTGGGGGCTCCTGCCGCTGGACCTCAAGCCGCGGGTGTCCGTCGCCGCGGGGGTCGAGATCACCGGAGAACAGGGCAACGACGTGCACGTCCTACCCGCTGGACCGGCCGCCGTCACCACGCACGTCGGTCCTTACGAGGGCCTGCCACTGGCGTACCACGCGCTGCTCGCGTGGGTGGACGAACAGGGCCACCAGCCCGTTGCACCGGTGCGCGAGGTCTACCTCGCCGATCCGAGCGCCAGCGAGCCGGATCGGCTCGTCACCAGGTTGATCGTCGCGGTCCGGACGTGACGATCACGCGCCCCGCAAGTAGCTCAACTCGCGATGCCGTTCGACGTAGCCGTCCAGCAGTCGCCTCGCCACGGTCACGGAGTCGACGAGCGGATGGATCGCCAGTGCCTTGAGCGCACTGGCGCGCGAGCCGTGCACGGCCGCGTCGACAACTGCGCGTTCCACCGCCTTGACCTGCGTCACCAGTCCACTCGCGTGGTCGGGCAGGGGGCTGACCACCACCGGACGCGCACCGTTCGAGTCGACCACGCACGGCACCTCGACGATCGCGTCAGAATCCAGAGTGGACAGTGTGGAACGATTGGGAACGTTGAGGATGAGCGTGGTTCGCCGGTCGTTGGCGATGGCGTGCATCAAGGCCAGTGCCACCTGCTCGTAGCCGCCGCCCTCCAGATCGGAGGACTCGCGCTCACCTGCCTCCACGCTTGCCCGGTTGCTGGCCATGTAGGTGGTCTCGCGTTCACGACGAGTGCGTTCCCAGCTGTCGAGGGACACTTCGCCGGCGTAGAACTTCTCCTGCTGGTCGAGCAGGAACGCCCCCCGCGTTCGGGCCTCGCCCCGCCCCGCGGTGACCGCTTCCCTGCTGAAGTAGTAGTAGTGCAGGTACTCATTGGGGATCGCGCCGATCGTGCGCAGCCAGTCCGCGCCGAAGAGCCTGCCCTCCTCGAACGACTCCAGCGCGACCGGGTCCGCGAGCAGCCGGGGAAGCTGGTCCTGACCCCTGACCCGCACTCCGCGCAGCCAGCCGAGGTGGTTGAGCCCCGCGTAGTCCAGCCACGCCTCCGCGGGATCGACGCCGAGCGCGCGGACCACCCGCCTGCCCAGACCGACCGGGGAGTCGCAGATGCCGATCACGCGGTGTCCGAGATGCCGCGACATGGCCTCGGTCACCATCCCCGCCGGGTTGGTGAAGTTGATCAACCAGGCCTGCGGCGCGCGCTGTGCCACCCGGCGCGCGATCTCCAGGGCCACCGGCAGTGTGCGCAGGCCGTAGGCGATGCCTCCGGCACCGACGGTTTCCTGGCCGAGCACGCCCTCGTCGAACGCCACCCGCTCGTCGATCGCACGGCCTTCGAAGCCGCCCACCCGGATCGCCGAGAACACGAAGTCCGCGCCCTGCAGCGCGTCGTCGAGATCGGTGGTGGCGGTGACTCGCGGTGGATCGGTGACGCCACGCGCCTGGTCGGCGAGCACTCCGCTGATGGCACGAAGACGGTGCGAGTCCACGTCGTGCAGCACGAGTTCGGTGACGCGGCCCGGTGTGCGGTCAGCGAGCAGGGCGTTGTGCACCAGCGGTACGCGGAAACCACCACCGCCGAGGATCACCAGCTTCATGCATCACAGTTGTACTCGGGGACGCCTCAGGGCACCGGCGCAGCCCCTACGACGTTTGTGCGCGCAGCCACTCCAGGTAGTCGGGGTTGCCGCCGGTGATCGGGGTGACGACGACCTCGGGCACGTCGTAGGTGTGGTTGGCCTTGATGTGCGCGGTCAGCTCCTGCACCCGAGCGGTGGTGGTCTTCACGACGCACTGCCACTCGGCGTCGACGTGCAGCGCGCCCTCCCAGCGGTACACACTCCGGACCGGCACGATCTGCGCGCAGGCGCCGAGCCGCGCCTCGACGATGCCCTTGGCGAGCCGCTCGGCGGCCTCCGCGGAGTCGGTCGTCGTCACCACCTGGCTGTAGTCACTCACGACCCGACGCTACCGCGCCGATCTCCGCCAGGAGTTCGGCTTTCCGCGCGTCGGAGCAGAAGGACGCGCGCACGCCGGCACGTGCCAGATCGGCCAGCTCGTGACGGCTGAGGCCGAACTCCTCGTGGCACAGCAGGTACTCGCGGTTCAGGTCGGTGTGGAACATGCCGGGGTCGTCGGTGGCGACGGTGATCGGCACGCCTGCTTCGAGAAGGCGGGGAAGCGGGTGCTCGGTGAGCGAGGTGACAGCGGCGGTGCGGACGTTGGACGTCGGGCAGACCTCCAGTGGAACGCCTTCGAAGGCGAGGTGCGCGAGCAACTCCGGGTCGAGGACCGCGCTCGTGCCGTGCCCGATGCGCTCGGCCTTCAGGTCGCGCAGTGCCGACCAGATCTCCGCCGGTCCCACCGTCTCGCCCGCGTGCGGCACGCAGTGCAGCCCGGCGTCGCGAGCACGGTCGAACGCGCGGCGGAACCGGCGGCGCTCCGCATCGGCCTCGAAACCACCGAGTCCGAAGCCGACCGTGCCGGCGGGCCGGTGCTCGATCGCGTAGTCGGCACTGGTCATGCCGTCGTCACCGTCGTAGAGGCCGGGGATGTCGAAGATCCACGCGAGTTCGACGCCGTGATCGGTGAGCGCACGCGCGCGGCTGCGCTCCAGCACCTCGGTGAGTTCGTCGGCCGGGATGCCCGCGCGCAGGTGGCTCGTCGCGCTCACCGTCACCTCGGCGTAGCGGACGTTGTTGCGTGCCAGGTCCCCGGCGAGGCCGAGGGCCAGGGTCGCGATGTCCGGTCCCGTGGTGACCAGGTCGTTGACCTTCGCGTAGACCTCGATGAAGTGCGCGAAGTCGGTGAACTCGTAGAACCTGCGCAGCTCCGCCTCGTCGGTCGGCACGGCGCACTCGGGGTGGTTGCGGGCAAGTGTGAGGACGGTGTCGAGCGAGGCCGCACCGACGAGGTGGACGTGCAACTCGACCTTCGGCAGGGCGGCGACGAACTGATGCACGAGCCGGGAGTTTGCACACCTGAGAGTGCCTGGTCAAGGGGCCGATCGTCGGGTAGATCGACTCTGGTCCACTGTGGACCGGGCTGTCCCTTGACACGTGTTGACGAGCAGCGGAAAGGTGCGCGGCACGTCCTGTCCCTCTTCCTTGCTGGGGGTCCCTCGTGAGGGGTGCACGAAGAATCGCTTTGCTGGCCGCCCTCGTGGCGCTGCCGCTGGCCGGCGTTCCCGCGCTCGCCACCGCCGCACCGGAGGGTCCGGTGTTCGTCGACGGCGAGGCGCAGCCCGTCTTCGATCCCACCGACGTCGTCCGCGACAACCTGTTCGTCCGCGCACCGGTCGACAGCGACCGCGACGGTCGCGACGACGAGGTCCACGTCGAGATCGTCCGGCCCAGGGCCACCGAACGCGGCCTCAAGGTGCCCGTCGTCTACATCAACAGTCCGTACTTCGCCGGTGGCAACGACGTCGCCAACCACGACGTCGACGTCGAGTTGCACGTGCCGGACGGGCCGGGACACGGCGGCCACCGCGGCGGCAAGCAGCTCAGCACGAAGCTCGACGAGCGGGTGGCTGCCGCGGTCGGCCCCAACGCAGCCCCGATCACCTCGCGGTACGAGGACTACTTCGTCTCCCGCGGCTTCGCGATGGTCTACGCGGAGTCGCTCGGCACCGGCGCGTCGACCGGATGTCCGACCTCTGGTGGTCGCAACGAGACGGTCGGCGCCAAGTCGGTGGTCGACTGGTTGAACGGCCGCGCCTCGGCGCACGACGCTGCGGGAGCCGGCGTGAAGGCGTCCTGGAGCACCGGCAAGGTGGGCATGATGGGAGTGTCCTACAACGGGACACTGCCCAACGCGGTGGCGACGACCGGTGTGAAGGGACTTGAGGCGATCGTTCCGATCGCGGCCATCTCCAGTTGGTACGACTACTACCGGGCCGATGGTGCCGTGGTCGCCCCCGGCACGTTCCAGGGCGAGGACCTCGACGTGCTCGCCGAGTACGTCTACACGCGCGCCGATCGCGAGATCTGCAAACCCGTCATCGCGGAGATCGCCAGGGCGCAGGACCGGACCACGGGGGACTACAGCACGTTCTGGGACGAGCGGAACTACGTCAAGGACGCGCGCAACGTCAAGGCCGCGGTGCTCGCCGTGCACGGGCTGAACGACTGGAACGTCAAGATCAAGCAGGTAGCGCAGTGGTACGAGGCGTTGCGCCGCAACGGTGTCGACCACAAGATCTGGCTCCACCAGTCCGGCCACACCGACCCGGACACGCTGCGGTCCGCGGAATGGCGGCGCACGATCAACCGCTGGTTCAGCCACTACCTCTACGACGTCCCGAGCGGCGTCGAGCGGGAGCCCAAGGCGACGATCCAGCGTGAGGACAAGACTTGGGTGGACGAGGCGGACTGGCCCGCACCGAGCACGTCGCAGGCATCGCTTCACCCGTGGTCCGGCGGTTCCGCGAAGGGCGCGCTGAGGCTCGACGAGATGTCGGGACGCCCGGTGCTGGAGACGCTGGCGGACGACGCCGGCAAGACCGCACAGCAACTGGTGGACCTGCCCAGCTCCGGAAATCGGTTGTCCTACTCCACGAAGGCCGCCGCCACGCCGCTGCGTCTGTCCGGCACCCCGCACGTGGACCTCGCCGTGTCGTTCGACCGTCCGGCGGCGAACGTGACGACGCTGCTGGTCGACCGGGCGCCGGACGGGACGAGCAAGGTGATCACCCGCGGCTGGACGGACCCGCAGAACCGCAACCGGCCGGACAGGACCCAGCCGATCGAGTCGGGCAAGCGGTACCGACTCGGCGTCGAACTGCAGGCTGAGGACTACCTGCTCGCGGCCGGTCACAAGCTGGAGTTCGTGATCCTCTCCAGCGACCACGAGTTCACCCTGCGCCCCAAGCCGGGCGCGGCGCTGTCGGTGGACCTGGCGAACACCAGCGTCGGCCTGCCGATCGTGGGCGGTCCGCAAGCGCTGCGTCGCTCCGTCGGTTGATGCGTTGAAGGGTGCGTCACCAGCGCCCAGCGCTGGTGACGCACCCTTCACGTCAACCGTGCCACCGGGGAAAATGCGGCAGGGTAGCCCACAGCACTGACGCCGACGATCGTTCAAGATCGTTATCGGCATCGGCCGTCCACAACCGCCGAGTTGTCCACAGTGGAGCACTCGGGGCTTCCGCGCCGATCCCGAAGCGTCGATGGTCGCAGCATGACGACCACGCCGCTGCGTCCCCCGGTCAGACTGCACGAACCCGGTGAGCTCATCGCCGCCGTGCCGCACATGCTCGGCTTCCACCCGCAGGACTCCCTCGTCCTGCTCGCGCTCAAGGGCGACCAGCCCAACAAGGTCGGACTCACCCTGCGGGTCGACCTCCCGCCCTCCCGCCACCGGCGCGCGCTCGCCGACCAACTGCTGCTCCCCGTGCACGAGCACGAATCGAGCGCGGTGCTGGTGCTCGTGGTCGGTGGCGGACCAGCGGATCCTCCGGCTGTGCCGCACCGTGAGCTGATCGAGGTGTTGAGCGACGCGCTCGCCACCATCGGCGTGCCGCTCGTGCACGCCGCGTGGGCGGAGTCGACCGGAGCCGGTGCGTCCTGGCGCTGCTACGACGACGCGGAGTGCGCCGGCACGGTGCCGGACCCGCGAGGCACCGCGCTCGCGGCGGCGACGGCCGCCGCCGGGCTGGTCACCTTCGCCAGCCGGGACGAGCTGGCAGCTCTTCTCACCCCCGACGACGAGAGCGACCTGGCCCGGAGATCTGCGATGCTCGACCACGCCGCGGAGGCCGCCGAGCGGACGGGATCCGACCCGCGGGCCGCACTGCGGCGGGTCCGCGAGGCGGTCGAACGCACTGCCGAACGCGACGGACCGCTCGACGACGAGGAGATCGTCGACCTGGCGGTGGCCCTGACCGATCTGCGCGTGCGGGACGCGTGCCTGGCACTG
>DASYMV010000079.1:0-9883 GCA_036008865.1 Pseudonocardiaceae bacterium
GATGCCATGGAGACGTTGTTCGCGCGTCAATGGGCTGATGACCCGGTCAGCAATGAAACCGCGCAGAAGTTCAACCAGGACACGTTCGAGTCCGGTGATCGGGCGGCGCTGCAGGCACTGAAGGGGTACCGCAGCCAGCTCAAGGGTGTCATCGACCAGCTGACGCAGATCGAGAACACCTACCGCAAGGTCGAAGGCGACAACACCGCGGTCTGGGGCCGCAAGCACTGACGCTGCGCCACGCGTACTCCACAAGAGACTTTGAACCAGATCGGCACCGCACCTGAGGGGGGCGAACGCGATGGGTGATCACCGCTGGCGTGGCTATACCCACGAAGAGCTGCACACAATGATCAACGGGGGCCCCGGGGTGGCCGCGTCGACTCCGTTGGTGGACAAGTGGGGTTCTCTCTCGGAGACCCTGGCGGAAATCGACACGTCGATCCACGAGGGCCTCGCGAAGATCGGTGCTGACTGGGAGGGCAGCACCGCGGACGAGACCCAGAAGGCGCTCTCGCCGCTGGCGCAGTGGGCAGCCGACGCCCAGCAGGGCTCGGACACGATGAAGACCTCGGCGCAGCTGCAGGGTGAGTACATCGCGGACGCCCGCAAGGAGATGCCCGAGCCCGTCGCCGTGACCGCCGAGGCGCCCTCGACCGGTGCCAAGATCCTCGGTGCGATCACCGGCCCGGTCGGCATGATGCACGTCATCCAGCAGCAGAAGGACCACGAGGGCCAAGAAGCCGCTCAGGACAACGCTGAGCAGAAGGCCATCCAGGTCATGCAGACCTACGAGTCCAACAGCGAGTGGAACCGGACCACGCTGGGCCAGTTCGTGCCGCCACCGCAGGTCGTCGTGGACACCCCACCGCCCGCGGGCAGCTACAACGACGGCAGCGCCGGCTACACCGGCCCCGGCGCCACCGGCCCCGGTGGCAACTCCGGCGGCACGCAGACCTCCTGGACCGCCCCCGCCCCCGGCCCGGCGGTCAACCACACCGGCTTGCAGTCGCTCCCCGGTACCGCCAACAGCGGTAGCACCCAGACGAGCTGGACCTCGCCGTCGCCGACCCCGCACGTCAGCACGCCGCCGAGTTCCGGTGGCGCGCACCCCGGCCTTCCGAACACCGGTGGTCAGACCCCCAGCGGGTTCGTCTCCGGTCAGCCGGTCCGTCCCGGTGGTGCCGGTGGCGGCGCTGGCCGGGCCGGTTCGTGGTCGGGTCGCGGCAGCGGCAACCCGCCCAGCATGCGCGGCAGCTTGAACGGCCCCGGCGGTGCGGGCGGCCGCGGTGGTGTTCGCAGTGGTCTGCCGGGTGGCCCCGGATCCGCGTCGGGCACCGGCACGGGCAACGCACAGGGCCGCGGTGGCATGTCCGGCGTCGGAGCGTTCGGCGAGGAGCCGAACGCCAACCGGGGCGTGGCGGGTGCTGCCGGCGGTCGTGGCGGCGCCGGTGCGGGTGGCCCCATGGGCGGCGCTCGCGGTGGCAAGGGCGAGGAGGACCAGGAGCATCAGACGGCCGACTACCTGGTCGAGACCGACGACGTGTTCGGCGACGAGCGGCTGGTGGCGCCGCCCGTGATCGGTGAGAACCCGCAGCAGTGACCTACTTCGGCGGTCCGGCGGAGAGAGAACCCATCACCCTGTCCGCTGAAGAGTTCGACGTCGTGTGGGAGTACCTGAACCAGGGGCCGATGCCCCTGGTCATCAAGGTGCCTTCGCCGGGCCGGACACACCAGGAACGGGCCGAGCTGGAGCGACGCGTCTGGCACTCGCTGGAGAGCAGGGAGCTGGGCGGACCCGCCTCCGGTCTGCACCCGGAGCTCGACCACCTCATCCGCCTGTTCGTGCGCCCGGAGCGCGAGGTGGATGGCCGAGTCTGGATCCGGCACAGCGTCCGGGTGCTGGCGGTCGCCAACGGCGACGAGGGTGCTGTCGCGACTCTCGTCGGCGATCGGATCACCCTGCGGCGAGCCGCCGGGAGCGGGCTGCCGACCGCTGTGCTCTCCCAGTTGCCGTCACACCCGGCCGGCTCCGGTCACTCGGTCACCATGCCGAGCGCAGACCTCGAGGCCGCGGTGAAGGACTCCGACGGCTCGTCGAAGGGGTTGGAGCAGGCCTTGCGGGGCCGTGGCCTCCGTGAGGCGGACGCCGGCGCACTGGTGAAGATGTTCACCGGTCTCGTGCACACGGGGAACTTCGGCGCAGCGGCTCGCGACCGCTACGGCAAGCGCTGCCGTCCCGACCGCGTGGTCGCCTTCTTCGACACCGAAGAGGGGCGCTACCTGCAGCAACGACGGGCGTCCAGCAATGCCGAGCCGTGGAGCACCTTCTCCCCGACCGACTCGCGACGGCTCATCCACCAGGTGGACGAGCTGCTCGCGGAGGCCGTTCGGGCGGCCGCGGGCTGATCCGCCCATCCGGGTCCACGACGCGCACTGTGCGTTGTGGACCCCGAACTGCGTCTGGTGCACGTCGCCGCGATGAGGTTTGATCAGCTTCACCGCCGCCGCCCCCTTGCACGAGGAGACGGCGAAATGACCATCGAGCGCAGGCAGTTCCTCATCGGCAGTGGCCTCACCGCCGCGAGCACACTGCTTGGTGGTACGGCGTTCGCCAGCGCCGCACACGCAGCTCCTGCGACGCAGCCCGCGCTGTGGCAGGAGTTCGTCGCCAACCCGTACAACCACCCGCAGATCCCCAACGTGTCGTTCGCCGGCTACGCCACGGGCGAGGAACCACCGCGCGGTGTGATTCGCGCCAACGTGCTGTTCTACGGCGCGAGACGGGACGGCTCCGCCGATGCGTCGGCGGCGATCAACAGGGCTGTCGCGGACGTCGGCCGCCAGGGCGGCGGCGTCGTGCTTCTGCCCGCGGGCACCTACCGCATCGACGACGTCGTGCAGATCGGCTACGACAACGTCGTGCTGCGCGGTGAGGGCAGCGGCAAGACGGTGCTCTTCGCGACCAGGTCGCTGGAGGAGATCATCGGGATCAACCGCAGCCGGTACGGCAGTTCGAACTCCGCCTGGAGCTGGAGCGGCGGCATGGTGTGGGTGTGCCACCGAGACCGGTACCGGCCGCTGGTGGCCGCCATCAAGGCCCAGAAGTGGCCGTTCGAGGGCTGGACCGGCAACGAGGGCGACGAGAGCGAGGCGCTCACGCCGGTGACGGGGGCGGCAACCCGTGGCGCGTTCGCCCTGGAGGTGGCCGACGCGAGGACGCTGCGCGCGGGTCAGCGGGTTGTCCTGCAACTCGACGACGACGGCGACCACGGTCTGCTGAAGCACATGTGCGGTGATGTGCCGGGTACCGCGATGTACGAGTGGTCGGACAAGGACAAGCTTCTGTCCTACCTGCCGTTCCTGTGGCCGGTGCGGATCAAGTCCGTGCGCGGGAACACCGTCGCGCTGACCCAGCCGCTGCCGCTCGACGTGCGGCTCACGTGGAAGCCCCGATTGACGACACTGGTGCCGACGATCACCGGTGCCGGAGTCGAGGGACTCACCGTCCAGATGATCAAGACGCCCAGGCCGAGACACCTGCAGGACAAGGGGTACAACGGTCTGGTGTTCCAGTGCGCGTGGGACTGCTGGGCCTCCGACGTGTCCGTCGTGGACAGTGACAACGGATTCCTCCTGGTGTCCACGAAGAACGTCACGCTGTCGAGGACGCGCGTCGCCGGGCGAGGTCAGCACCACTCGTACGCGTGTCGCGAGCAGTCGCACGACAACCTGTTCGAGGACTTCGGCATCGGTGAGTTCACCGAGCCCCCGGCTCCCGGCTCCGGTCACCACGGCATCAACGTGGAGGGCCTGTCGTGCGGGAACGTCTGGTCACGCGGTCAGATGGAGGCGGGCACCTTCGACACGCACCGCGGCCTGCCGTTCGGCAACGTGCGCACCGAAGTGACGATCTTCAACGACGGCGCGCACGGAGGCAGCGCGAACGCCGGTCCGCTGTACGGGGCGCGCTTCGCCCACTGGAACGTGACGATCAGCAACAAGCGCGCCGGTTGCGTGCGGATCGACGACGTCGCGCCGTGCAGTGCCACCGTCGCGATCTCCGAGTGCAGTGCCTTCGGGCAGATCGACAAGCCCGACTTCACGGGCGAGCTGAACTCGCGGCTCGAGTTGTACGGCAGCACCGACGTGGTTCCGCGAAACCTGCACGCCGCGCAGAGGAAGTTGCGCCGCGGGCACCACTAGCCTTGGTGTGTGCCGTCGAAGTCCGTCGACCCCCACGAGATGCGTGCCGCGGTGGCCGCGGTGCTGCCCTGGCTCGCCGGTGAAGGTGAGCAGCCGGAGCGGGCGGTGCTCGCCGCCGCGGTGCGGCTCAGTCTGCGCACCCTGGAGCAGATCGCGCCGGGCCGCAGCGTGGAGGTGCGGGTGCCCCCGTTCGCGGCGGTGCAGTGCGTGGCCGGGCCGCGGCACACCAGGGGAACGCCGCCGAACGTCGTGGAAACCGACCCGCGGACCTGGTTGGAGCTGGCGACGGGCAGGCTGCGGTGGATGGATGCACTCGATGGCGCGAAGGTCAGCGCATCGGGCAGCAGGGCCGACTTGTCCGCCCTGCTGCCCGTCGTCCGCATCTAGAGGGCGATCGTTGCGATGGTGCGGTCCCGCTTCGACGATGTGAGCCTGACGACGGAGATCGGGCCGTGCAGGCGCCGCTGAGCGTGCGTTTGGTCACGTAGGACGGGGTTGGTGGGAAGTAGACCCCCCCTTTCACGACTTACACTCCATGTGAAGCCCGCCCCCGTCCTGAGGGAGCCCTCGGTGGTCGCCGACCAGTCAGTCGCTGGATCCGGACATCTCAACAACCAAGAGCCCGACCCCGAGCCGCGCGAGGAGTGCGGCGTGTTCGGTGTCTGGGCCCCAGGTGAGGAAGTCGCCAAGCTCAGCTACTACGGTCTCTACGCCCTGCAGCACCGCGGTCAGGAGGCAGCCGGCATTTCCGTCGGTGACGGCTCCCAGGTCGTCGTCTTCAAGGACCTCGGGCTGGTCAGCCAGGTCTTCGACGAACAGGTGCTGTCCTCGCTGCGCGGTCACGTCGCCGTCGGGCACTGCCGCTACTCCACGACCGGCTCCACGACCTGGGAGAACGCCCAGCCGACGTTCCGCACCACGGCCGCGGGGACGGGCCTGTCGCTCGGCCACAACGGCAACCTGGTGAACACCGCTGAGCTGCAGGTCAAGGCTCGTGAGGCCGGCGTGGACATGCGTCACGGCGCGACGACGGACTCCGACATCGTCTGCGGGCTCCTCGCCACCGCGGCTGCCGACAAGGGCATCGAGCAGGCCGCGATGGAGCTGCTCCCCACCCTGCGCGGCGCGTTCTGCCTGGTCTTCTCCGACGAGTCGACGCTCTACGCCGCCCGTGACCCGCAGGGCGTTCGCCCGCTGGTCCTCGGCCGCCTGGAGCGCGGCTGGGTCGTCGCGAGCGAGACCGCAGCGCTGGACATCGTGGGCGCCTCCTTCGTCCGCGAGGTCGAGCCGGGAGAGCTCATCGCGATCGACGCCGAGGGTCTTCGCTCCTCGCGCTTCGCGAACCCGGAGCCCAAGGGCTGCATCTTCGAGTACGTCTACCTGGCCCGCCCGGACACGACCATCGCCGGGCGTTCGGTGCACGCCACGCGTGTCGAGATCGGCCGCCGCCTCGCCGCCGAGCACCCGGCCGAGGCGGATCTGGTCATCCCCGTCCCGGAGTCCGGCACGCCCGCCGCGATCGGGTACGCCCAGGCCTCCGGCATCCCGTACGGATCCGGCCTGGTCAAGAACGCCTACGTCGGCCGCACGTTCATCCAGCCGTCGCAGACCATCCGGCAGCTGGGCATCCGGCTCAAGCTGAACCCGCTGCGCGACGTCATCCGCGGCAAGCGCCTGGTCGTGGTCGACGACTCGATCGTGCGCGGCAACACGCAGCGCGCACTCGTGCGGATGCTCCGCGAGGCCGGTGCTCTTGAGGTCCACGTGCGCATCGCCTCGCCGCCCGTGAAGTGGCCGTGCTTCTACGGCATCGACTTCGCCTCCCGCGCCGAGCTGGTCGCGAACGGGCTCGACAACGACGGCATCCGCCGGTCTGTCGGTGCCGACTCGCTCGGCTACGTCTCGCTCGACAACCTGATCGCGGCGAGTGAGCAGCCGCGCTCCCGACTCTGCTCGGCGTGCTTCGACGGCAACTACCCGATCCCGCTGCCGAAGGACGCGTTGATGGGCAAGCACCTGCTCGAAACCGTGATCCCGAACGGCGCCAAGGGCGTGGCGGGCTCAGCCGCCCCCACGCTGGCCAACGGGTACGGTGCCGAAGACGCCCTGCAAAGGCCCTGATGACCACCCATGATGGAGCACGTTGAAGTGACTGCCGAGACCAGCAGTGCCAAAGCCACATACGCCGCAGCCGGAGTGAGCATCGCTGCCGGAGACGAGGCGGTGGAGAAGCTCAAGCCGTGGGCGGCCAGGGCACAGCGGCCGGAGGTTCTCGGTGGCATCGGTGGCTTCGCCGGGCTGTTCCAGCTGAAGCTGGACCGCTGGAAGGAGCCGATCCTCGCCTCCTCGACCGACGGCGTCGGCACCAAGATCGCTGTCGCCCAGGCGCTGGACAAGCACGACACGGTGGGCATCGACCTGGTCGCCATGGTCGTGGACGACCTCGTGGTGTGCGGTGCGGAGCCGCTGTTCCTGCAGGACTACATCGCGGTCGGCCAGGTCGTGCCGGACAAGATCGCGTCGCTGGTCAAGGGCATCTCCGAGGGCTGCGTCCAGGCCGGTTGCGCCCTGCTCGGCGGCGAGACGGCGGAGCACCCCGGCCTGATGGCCGGCGGCGAGTACGACCTTTCGGCCACCGGCGTCGGCGTGGTCGAGGCCAGCGCGCTGCTCGGTCCGGAGCGCGTGCAACACGGTGACGTCGTGATCGCGATGGGCTCGTCGGGTCTGCACTCCAACGGCTACTCCCTGGCGCGCCACGTGCTGCTGGAGATCGCCCGGATGCCGCTGGAGGGCCACGTCGAGGAGTTCGGACGCACCCTCGGCGAGGAACTCCTCGAGCCGACCCGCATCTACGCGAAGGACTGCCTCGCACTCGCTGCGGAGGCCGAGGTCCGCACGTTCGCCCACATCACCGGCGGTGGTCTGACCGCGAACCTGGCTCGCGTGCTGCCCGAGGGGCTGCGCGCCGACCTGAACCGGGGCACCTGGACACCGGACCCCGTGTTCGCCCTGATCGCCCAGCGCGGCCGGGTCGAGCGCGAGGAGATGGAGAAGACGTTCAACATGGGCGTCGGCATGGTGGCCGTCGTGTCTCCCGAGGACGTCGACCGCGCGCTGGCCGTGCTGACCGCCCGCCACGTTCCCGCCTGGGTGCTCGGCGAGATCAACCGCGCCGACGACGCGGACGCGCCGCGCGCAGTGCTCGCCGGAGACCACCCGAGGTTCTAAAGGGAACCCCCAGGTCGCCGCCGACGTACTACGCGGTGACCGAGGGGAGGCCTGAGTGCGGGATCACGACAGCGAGTTCGGTGAGCACGTCGACGCACGGGCATTGGCGTTGCGTCGAACCGCCTACCTGTTGTGCGGTGACTGGCATCGCGCCGAGGATCTCGTCCAGACCGCGTTGGCGAAGATCTACGTGGCTTGGCCGAGACTGCATCGGGACGGCCGTGTCGACGCCTACGCCCGCAAGGTGCTGGTACGGACGGCGATCGACGAGTCACGACGTGCCTTCAGGCGCAGGGAGACGACGGTCGAGCGGCTGCCCGAGACAGCAGTCGCGAACTCCGGCGCGGAGGATCGACTCGATGTGCGCGGCGCGTTGACCCGGTTGCCACCGGGCCAGCGCGCCGTCGTCGTCCTGCGCTACTGGGAGGACCTCAGCATCACCGAAACCGCCCGGCTGCTCGGTCGCACCGAAGGCACGGTGAAGAGCCAGGCGGCGAAGGGCCTCGCCACCTGCGCAGGCTGCTCGGCATCGACCGCCTCGTTCTCGAGGAGCAGCGATGAATCCCGACAAGCACGACGACGTGACCGAGGCGCTGGGCAGCGCCTTCCACACGGAGCCACCACTGGGCATCGACCGCGCTGAAGTGATGAGGAAGGGCCGCAACCGGTTGCGGCAGCGGCGTTTCATCACGGCGGGGAGCGTGGCGGCAGGCGTGACCGGCATCGTCCTCGGTGCCTCCCTGCTGAGCGGATTCGGAACCGCAGCCGGGCCGGCCGAGCGGATCATGACCGCGGGTCCGAGCGGGTGCGGCGCGTCCACGCGGCCCATCCCGTACAGCGGGAGCCTGACGGCGGCCACGACGCTCACCGCTCTGCCTCCGACCGGGACCACGGCCCCCGCGCCGGGCTCACCGACACCGGCGCCGCCGTGCCACGAAGAGCACGCGGTGAAACTCACCGAGGTGATCGTCGGCGCGAACGTGGTCCCGCCGGGCTTCACGACCGAGGCGGCTCCGGAGACTCCGGGTCCGCTGGAGTTCTTCACCCGGAACGAGGACTACCGATCGGTCACCATCCTCAGGGACGCGCGGGGTGCGGCCGGCCTCCACGTGATGGTGTGGGAGGTGCCCGTCGACTTCCCGAGGCCGAGTTGCGCGTCGGCCGAGGCCACGAACGCGGACTGCGAGGAACGCACGATCAACGGCATCCCCGTCGTGCTGAGCACCGCGCGCGGCGTGGGCGGCGCGATCAGCTACAGCGCGACGTCGGCCCGACCGGACGGCACGTGGGTCAGGGTGGGCAGCCACAACACCGTCGAGTACCAGCCGAACGCGCCGGGCAAGGAGGAGCTGGGTGCGCCGGTCACCCGGCCCGAACCCGCCCTCGGGTACGACGAGATCGCGGCCATCGCAACGCTGCCAGGGCTGAGGTTCTAACCTTGTCACGTGGCTGAGGACCTGGTGGTGACCCGGACGCTGACGATTCCGGCGTCCGAGTTGCGTGAAAGGTTCTCCCGATCGTCAGGGCCCGGTGGGCAAGGCGTGAACACCGCCGACAGTCGCGTCGAACTGTCCTTCGACCTCGGCGGTTCCCCGTCGGTACCCGAGTGGCTGCGGACGCGGATGGTCGACCGGCTGCGCACGAGGCTCGTGGACGGCGTCATCACGATCGCCGCGAGCGAGCACCGCGCACAACTGCAGAATCGGCAGGCGGCCCGCGAGAGGCTGGCACAGCTCCTGCGGGCCGCCGCCGCGCCACCTCCACCCGTTCGACGGTCCACGAAACCCAGTCGTGGCGCCAAAGAACGTCGTCTGGCCGAGAAGAAGCGCCGCAGTGACACCAAACGCGGCCGCCGTGGGGGCTACGACGACTGATCGGTGGCTGGTCAGCCGGCGGTCCAGGCGTAGAGCCGTTCCGGTCGGCCGGTCCCGCCGTAACGCAGTCGCACCACAGCTTTCCCGATCGCCACGAAGTGCTCCAGGTACCGCCGCCCGCTGACCCGTGACAGCTCGGTCGCTTCGGCGCACTCGGTGGCCGACAGGCCACCTGTCCGCTCTCGCAGCACGCGCTCCACGAGCTTCGCCGTCTGCACGGTCAGGCCCTTGGGCAGCACGGGTACTGCTCGGTCGCGCGCCGAAAACCTGGTCCACATCGGACTGCCTGGCCTGTGCGAGCTGGTCGAGCTGGCGGTGCAGAGCGGCGAAGCGCACGAGTTGATCACGCAGCGCGCCGTACTCGAACGGCTTGATCAGGTAGTGCAGAACACGGGTTGCCGGTGCTCCCGGCGATCATCGGTACGTGTTCGGCCGAGCGCGAGAGCTTCCACGTCGAGGTCGCGCCGCACGTGACGGAATGCACGTTCCGTCGGCGATGGTGACGTCGGCGTCGGACCGCTCGCGCGCTTCGTGCACGATGCGGGCTACACCGGCTGGCGCCCAGTTCATCAAGC
>DASYMV010000080.1:0-11035 GCA_036008865.1 Pseudonocardiaceae bacterium
CGAGTTGATCGCCGAACGCTTGGTGTCGCTCAGACCCACCGAGCAGGAGCCGGGCACCTTGTACATGCGCGGGTAGCCCAGCACGATCACCTTCGCCGAGGGAGCCCGGTTGCGGATGGTGGAGTACACGTTGTCGAGCAGGGGCGGCAACGTGTTCTGCGCGTAGGCCTTGGCGGTGTTGGTCCGGTTGATGCAGTCCTGGTCCGAGCCGAGCGTGCAGGTGGTGATCACGTCGGTGAACCCGGCATCGTTGCCGCCGATCGAGATGGTCACGAGCGTCGTGGACGCGCTGAGCGCGCCCACCTGGTTGTTCAGCACGTCCGAGGTCGTGGCACCCGAACAGGCCACGAACGCGAAGGATGCCGGAGCGTGCGAGGACGCCCACAACGCCGGGTACGCGTACGGGCTGCGCTTGCAGCCACCGCTCGCCCCGTCGTAGGAGCCGGTGCCGACCCCCGAGGAGTAGGAGTCGCCGAGGGCGACGTAGTTGGTGGCCGCAGGGGCCGCGTTCGCGGGCAAGGCAGCCGCGAACGCAGCGGCTATCGCCAGTGCGACACAGGTGATCATCCGGGCAGGGCGCATCGAAGCCTCCTGAGGAAGCAACGCAGGGTGTGATGCCGGGCACACACAGGGTTACCAGGCAGTAGGCGCTTCCGGAAGGCATTTGTGAAGAGTTAACGATGTTCGGCTACACAATGCGAATATTGTCCACACGAATGGATGAACGTGCTCTCGACGGAACGCGAGTTAACGGCCGTTCACCCTTCGGCGGCGTGCACGTCTACGATGCCGGTGTGTCCCCCGCTACCGCGAAGCCCACTCGCCGCGAGCAGATCCTGACGGCGGCGGCGGAACTCTTCGCCCGCCACGGCTTCCACGGAGTGGGGATCGACGACATCGGCGCCGCGGTGGGGATTTCGGGTCCCGCGCTGTACCGCCACTTCCGCAGCAAGGACGCGATGCTCGGGGAGATGCTGACCTCGATCAGCGAGCGCCTGCTCGACGGCGGTCAGAGCAGGGTGGACGTCGCGCAGGACCCGGAGTGCGCCCTGCGCGAACTGGTGCGCTGGCACGTGGACTTCGCACTCGACGACCCCGCGCTGATCACCGTGCACGTGCGCAACCTGGCCAACCTCACCGATCCCGACCGGCGGCGCGTGCGTGCTCTGCAGCGGCGCTACGTCGAGGTGTGGGTGGAGACCATCCGTCGCACGGTGCCCGATGTGGACGAGCCGACCGCGCGTGCTGCGGCGCACGCCGTGTTCGGACTCATCAACTCCACGCCGCACAGCGCGCACCTCGACCGCGGCCAGATGGCCGCGTTGCTCGGCCGAATGGCACTCGCCGCACTCACCTCGACCGGAATCCTCGAGGACTCCGACATCAAGGCGACCGCGAGCTGACCGACACTCCGTACATCAACTGGCAATCCGGCGATGCCATTCCGTAATCTGCGTTGCCAATGGTTAAACCACTGGGGACCAATGCCGCTGACGGCCGGCTGAGCGCCGCTGCGTGGCCGGGCATGGGATTGCTCGCCCGACTTCCGGCGTGGTTCAGGTTCTTGCTGGTCGCGCTCGCTGTTTTCGTCTGCGGTGTGATCGCGTCGCGCCCGGCCGGTGCGGCCGGCGACAGGCCGCTCTCCGGTGACGCGACCGCCGCTGCGCACACGGTCGAGGTGCTCACTCACCCCAGCACGGACCACGATCCGACCCGAGACTTCCCGCACGACTTCGAGAGTGTGCAGGGCACCCACCCCGACCTGGTGCGGGCTCCCGACGGCACGCAACGCGCCGTCCACGGTGACGGCGGCTGCTCGGGCCCCGACGGCGACACCCAGTGGGACTTCAGCGTCGCGTGCAAGGCTCACGACCTCGGCTACGACGTGCTGCGCTACGCGGAGCACAAGGGGCAGCCCCTCGGCGCGGACGCCCGCAGAGCGCTCGACACGCGCCTGGCAGCGGACATGCACGCGCAATGCGACGCCAATCCCCGTGGCACCGGTGCTCAGTGCCACGCGGTCGCCCAGATCTACAGCACAGGTCTCGCCTTCAACTCGTGGCGGCAGCACTGGGGGCCGCCAGGCCACGAACCGGTGCTCGCGTGGGGGGTCGGCAGCGCGGTCGTCGCGTTCCTCCTCGCGGCCCGGCTCCCGGTGCGGCGCAGGCGCGAGACGCACGCAGCCCCGCCCGAGTACGTGCCGCAGGCCGCCACCGGCGAGCGCTACGCCACCTTTCTCCGGTTGTGCAGCCTCGCTCTCGTGGTGCTCGCCCAGTCGTTGCTGACGGTCCTGCACTGGGCCGGACTCACCGCGGACTGGCTGTGGCCTCTCACCTGGGCGCTGCAGGCCATACCGATCTTCTTCTTCGCGGGCGGGCACGCAAACCTGCTGAGCTGGCAGGCGGTGCAGGACAAGCACGGCGGGTACGGCCGCTACCTCGCCAGCCGCATCTCGTGGCTGCTGCGTCCGGTGCTGGCCTTCGTACTGGCGTGGGTCGTCCTCCCGCTGCCACTGGACCTGCTCGAAGTGCCGAAGTCACGGGTGGAGGCGTTCGGACGGCTCATCGCACATCCCCTGTGGTTCCTCGGCGTCTACTTCGTCGCGGTCGCCGCAACACCGTTCATGGCGTGGTTGCACCGCAAGGTCAGGTTCGTCACCCCGTTGGCGATCACCGCGGCACTGATCGTCGTCGATGCGGCACGCATGCAGTTCGAGTGGCGCAGCGGCGGATATGTGAACCTCGTGCTCGGCGCCCTGCTGCTCCAGCAGTTCGGCTTCTTCTACGCCGACGGCAGCCTGCCGCGGGTGTCGCGCCGGATGCTCTCGGGTCTCGCGGTGCTCACCGTCCCCCTGCTGCTGGCCTTGATCACCTACAGCGGGTACCCGCGCAACATGATGGGCACCCCCGGCGAGTCCGCGTCCAACATGAGCCCGCCGACCGTGTGCTTGCTCGTGCTCGGCCTCGGCCAGATCTGCCTGGTCATGCTCCTGCGTGATCGGGTGTCGGCGTGGCTCGCCGGTCACCGCCAGTGGAGCGTCGTCGCGTACGCGCGCACCGCGCCGATGACCGTGTACCTCGGGTACCTCACGGTGCTCGCGGGCGTCGTGGGCGTGCTCGGTCTGCTGGACGCACCGGCCGCGGCGGCGATCACGCTGGCCGACTGGCTCGCGCGGCCCCGTTGGCTCGCCGTGCTCGCGCTGTTGCTCGTCCCACTGCTGGTGGCGTTCCACCGGTTCGAGCGGCACGCACACCTGTTTCCCACCGCGAGCACGCCGTGCAAGGAGTCACATCGGGGCAGGCTCGCGGCCACGCTCGGCGTGATCTACGGCGCGATGGGTGTTCTGGGCTTCGTGGTGACCGGCTTCGCCGGCACGAACGCGACGCTCGTCGTGCTGCCGGTGGACCCGCTGCAGAACGTCATCCACCTGCTGCTGGGCTGGTACCTGCTGCACACGGCGCGAGGGGATACCTGCCTGGCGCGACTGCCGTGGCTGCTCACCGCGGTGGCGTGCGTACCCCCGCTGCTCGCACCGGAGGTGAACACGCCGTCGACGGTCGTGCACTGCGCGACCATCGCACTCGCCCTGCTCGCCGCGATCCCGAGGCCGCAGACCGCAGCGCCACAACCAGCAGGCTGAGCACCAGGCCGATCTGCGCCGCGGCCAACGCCGGCCCTTCAGACGTGCGGTACCCGAGTCAGGCGATCACCGTGACATGCCCCTGCGCCACTTCGTGGAGCGAGCGGGCAATCGGCAGCACTGTGCGGTCGAAGCACGACGTCCACATCGGACCCCGGCACGAGCACTGCCACGTGCAGTGCGCTGCTCAGGTCACCGAGCACAGCAGGTACCGGCCGAGCCGACCGGCCAGCCACCGCGCGACAGCTCGTGTCCGGTCGGGCAGCAACAGCACCTGGAGCATGGCGTGCACGACGGTCCGATGCTGGGACGCGATGTGCCACAGGTCGTGACGCCGCAGGATGAAATACCGGGGTACTACGGCCACCCCCACGTTGCGGCACAGGAATGCCAACCGGTAGGCAGGACACGTACCGCTGACGTCCGCCGTCGTGTTGAAAGATGGTCTGATGCACCCGCAGCAGGATCCAGATCGCTGGTCGCGGCTCACCGCCGTGGCCGGTGAGGCCCTGGCCGCAGCAAAGGCCGGGGAGGACGCTGTCGCGGTCGACCTGGTCACCGGCTTCCTCAGCGGTTCGCCGGAGGGAAACGCGGAGATCAGCGAGCTGGTGCTCCTGCTGTTCGCCGAGTGCAGCGGGATGGTCGCCGCCCTCGGGTCGGGCGGGGCGACGCCGGTGAAGATGCAGGTCTTCGACGAGGAGGGCCAGGAAGTTCCGATCGACGACGCGGATCCGCCGGTGCGCACGGCGATCCGCACGCTGCTGGCCGAGGTGCACGGCGACCAGCAGGCCGCCGCCGAGCAGATCCAGATCGCGCTGGCCAACGGTGCTCCGCAGGAGCTCGCGACCGTCGTGCTGCAGGCTCTGCGCTGGACGTTGAAGCTGGCCGTCGAGTGCCAGACGCGTGATCTGGCCATCCCACCGTGGATCGCCGTCGCCCTGGACGAGTGAGCCGACAGCCCTCGACGTCATGAGTGGTTGGGAGCCCTGGGCGCTCCCGACCACTCACGTGTTCTGAGCTGCGGGAACGTGCACAGGTAGGAGTTCGCGCACGAGGGCGCCGACCTGGCCGGTCTCGATCAGGAAGGCGTCGTGGCCATACGGCGACGTGATCACACGCAGGCCGTCCGCGGTGGAGATCCCCGCCGCCAGCTCGTCCTGCTGCGAGATCGGGTACAGCCGGTCGGTGTCCACGCCCGCGACGATCGTCTTGGCGCGAACGCGCCCCAGCGCCTCTCGCACCCCTCCCCGGCCGCGTCCGACGTCGTGGCTGTTCATCGCCTCGGTCAGCACGAGGTAGCTGCCCGCGTCGAACCGCCGGACCAGCTTGTCCGCGTGGTGGTCCAGGTACGACTCGACGGCGAACCTGCCGTCACCCTGCGGCTCACGACCGAAACGCGACGCGAGTTCGGGTTCGCTGCGGTAGCTGATGTGCGCGATCCGGCGTGCGATGCCCAGGCCGGTGGACGGCTGTGCCCGCTGGTCGTAGTGGTCACCGCCGCACCACGCCGGATCCGCGCGGATGGCGTGCAGTTGCACCGAGGCGAGCGCGATCTGCTCGGCCGAAGCGGCCGCGGGACACGCGAGCAACAGCAGCGAGCGGACCCTGTCGGGCAGGGCGACAGCCCACTCCGCCGCCCGCATGCCGCCCATCGAGCCGCCGAGCACCGCGGCCCAGGCGTCGATGCCGAGCGCGTCGGCGAGCGCCACCTCCGCCGCGACCTGATCTCGCACGGTGAGCCGGGGAAACCTGCTTCCCCACGCCTTTCCGTCCGGCGCGGACGACGACGGCCCGGTGCTGCCCTGACAGCCTCCGAGCACGTTGGGCGCGATCACGAACCAGTGCGCCGGGTCCAGCGGACGGCCCGGGCCCACGAGGCCGTCCCACCAGCCCGCGGTGGGATGACCGGGCTCGGCGGGTCCGGCGATGTGGCTGTCACCGGTGAGCGCGTGCGTCACGAGGACCGCGTTGGAGCGGTCGGCGTTCAGCGTGCCCCACGTCTCGTACGCGAGCGTGAAGCCGGGCAGTTCCCCGCCCTCCTCCAGCAGCAGCGGCTCGTTGTGACGCAACCACTCCCGCCGGCCGTTCGGGTCCCCCTCCCGCCACCAGCCGGTGACGGGAGGGTTCGCTCCGAGCCCTGCGCCGTTTTCCGGGCTCACGGCTAGAGTGCGGACTTGGCGGCCCGGAAACCGGCCTCCAGGTCGGCCTTCAGGTCCTCGATGCCTTCCAAGCCGACGGCGAGGCGGATGAGTCCGGGTGTCACACCGCTGGCGAGCAGCTCCTCCGGGCTCAGCTGGCTGTGCGTCGTGCTCGCCGGGTGGGTGATCAGGCTGCGCACGTCACCGATGTTGACCAGCAGGCTGAACAGCTCGGTTCCGTCCACGAAGGCCCGTCCGGCGTCGACACCGCCGCGCAGGTCGAAGGACACGACCGCGCCCGCTCCGTTGGGCAGGTACTTCTTCGCGGCGTCGTACCAGCGGCTGGACGGCAGACCGGCGTAGTAGACCGCCTCGACCTCGTCGCGCTGCTGCAGCCACTCGGCCAGCGCCTGAGCGTTGGCCACGTGTCGTTCCATGCGCAGCGACAGCGTCTCGATGCCCTGGAGGATCAGGAAGCTGTTCAGCGGTGCGATGGCCGCACCGGTGTCGCGCAGCAACTGCACACGCAGCTTGGCGGCGTACGCACCGGGGCCCAGCGCAGGCCAGAACTGCAGACCGTTGTAGCTGGGGTCGGGCTCGTTGAAACCGGGGAAGCGCTCGGTGCCGAAGTCGAAGGTGCCGCCGTCCACGACGACGCCGGCGACCGTGGTGCCGTGACCGCCGAGGTACTTGGTGGCGGAGTGGACGACGATGTCGGCGCCGTGCTCGATCGGCCGCAGCAGGAACGGAGTGGGCACGGTGTTGTCCACGACGAGCGGGACGCCGACCTCGTGTGCGACGTCCGCCACGCCGCGCACGTCCAGCACGTTGCTGCCGGGGTTGGCCAGCGTCTCAGCGAAGAACAGCTTGGTGTTCGGACGTGCGGCGGCGCGCCACGCCTCCAGGTCGTCCTGGTCGTCGACGAAGGTGACCTGAAGACCGAGCTTGGGCAGCGTGTACCGGAGGAGGTTGTACGTGCCGCCGTAGAGCGCAGGGCTCGCGACGACGTGGTCACCGGAGTTCGCCAGGTTCAGGATCGCGGCCGTCGTGGCGGCGGAACCGGAGGCGAAGGCGACCGCGGCCACACCGCCCTCGAGCGCGGCGAGCCGCTGCTCCAGCACGTCCTGGGTGGGGTTCATGATCCGCGTGTAGATGTTGCCCGGCTCGGCGAGGCTGAACAGGTCCGCACCGTGCTGCGTGTCGCGGAACACGTACGACGTCGTCTGGTAGATCGGCGTCGCCCTGGCGCCGGTGGCCGGGTCGGGAGCGGCACCGGCGTGGATCTGCTTGGTGTCGAAGGACCACGAGGCGTCTGCGGACATGGATGCTCTCCTGTCAGGTCAAGGGTTCTGGGCGCGAACAAGACCGCTTCCGGAGGGGAGCGGGAACATGGTGCTGGGGTGGATCAGCCGAGGCCGCGACAGGCCATGCTGGTGACGCGCACGTAGTCGACGTGCCGACGTGCCACGAGCAGACTCATGGCACCGAAAGTAGCGCCAAGTGCTCGATCCGCAACAGACCGTCCACCAGGTGAGACGGCCTAATGTTCACCTCCATGAGCACCGCACGCACGGCACTGGTCGGCTACGGACTTGGCGGGTCGGCGTTTCACGCTCCTTTCATCGACTCGGCCGCCGACCTGGCCCTGAGCGCCGTGGTCACCGGCAACCCGCAGCGCCAGGCGGAGGTCCGCGAGCGGTACCCGGACGCGGAGATCGTGTCCACTGTGGAGGAGCTGTGGCGGCGGGCGGACGAGTTCGACCTCGCCGTGATCACCACGCCGAACAGGTACCACGCCGAGCACGCCCGCGCCGCGCTGCAGCACGGGCTGAACGCGGTCGTGGACAAGCCCTTCGCAGGCACCTCCGCGCAGGCCAGAGGGCTTGCGGACCTCGCCGCGGATCGAGGGCTGCTGCTCACGCCGTTCCACAACCGCAGGTGGGACGGAGACTTCCGAACCGTCAGCCGCCTGCTGCACGAGGGTGCACTGGGCGAGGTGCACCGCTTCGAGTCGCGCTTCGAGCGGTGGCGGCCCGATGTCAAGCAGAGCTGGAAGGAGTCCACCGACCCGGCGGACCTCGGCAGCATCGTGTACGACCTCGGCCCCCACGTCGTCGACCAGGCGATCGCCCTCTTCGGCCGCCCTCGTGAGGTCTACGCGGAGATCTCGACGCTGCGCTCGGAGGCGAAGGCCGAGGACGACGCGTTCATCGCACTGACCCACGAGGGCGGTGTCCGGTCTCATCTCTGGATGAGCGCGCTGGCGGCTGATCTGGGACCGCGGTTCCGCGTGCTCGGCAACCGCGCCGCCTACGTCAAGCACGGCCTGGACCCGCAGGAGGCGGCCCTGAGGACGGGTGTGACGCCCGGCGGTGCCGGCTGGGGCGAGGAACCCGAGTCCTCCTGGGGGCGGCTCGTCGCCGGTGGGGACGCGGACCCGGTGCGCACCGAAGCGGGTGCCTACCAACTCTTCTACGCGAGTGTCGCCGAAGCGCTGGCCGCGGGTGCGCCGTCACCCGTCAGCCCGCAGGACGCGGTCGCCGGGCTCGAGGTGATCGAAGCGGCTCAGCGGTCCGCCGAGTCGGGCGAGGTCGTCGGGCTCGGCTGAAGGCGCAGCATCGGCGACGGGGTCGAGAGCGACGCCCTGCGGTCGGCCGGGGTCAGTGACTCACCGTGCGCATCGTCTCGCGAACATTAACTCTTGATCCATGAAACTCTCAGCCACTAAGATACTTTTCGTGGACGACGAGATGCGAACGCAGGTACTGGTGGTGGGGGCAGGCCTCAGCGGCCTGTCGAGTGCGATGTTCCTCGCACAGCAAGGCATCGAGGTGCTGGTGGTGGAGAGGCATCCGGGCACGTCCGTCCATCCTCGGGCCACGGGGCAGACACCCCGGACGATGGAACTGTTGAGGATCGGCGGGGTGGCGGAGGAGGTTCTGAGAGGCAACGCCGGCGTGGAGGACGGCCACGTCATCAAGGTCGCGGAGAGCCTGCGCGGTCAGGTGTTGCACACGATCATCCACGAGACCGACGACATGGACACGAGCGCGGCCTCCCCCGCTCCGTGGGGGCTCGCGACCCAGGACGTCGTCGAACCGGTGCTGCTGCGCCGAGCCGAAGAACTCGGGGCACGAGCCCTGTTCGCACCGAGGTGGTGTCCGTCGACCAGGACGACGAGGGCGTCACCGCGCACCTGCTCGACCGGCCGACGGGCCGGCTCACCCTGGTGCGCGCCGACTACCTGATCGCCGCCGACGGGCACCGCGGCAAGATCCGCGAACGGTTCGGCGTTGCGCGTCACGGCCGCGGCTCGCTCGCACACCACATCGGGGTGATCTTCGAAGCGGACCTCGCCGAGTACGTGGTTCCGCGCAGGAGCACGCTCTACTACCTGCAGAACCCGGCGTTCACGGGAGTTCTCGGTGTGACCGTGCGGCACAACATCTTCGCCGTCGAGTACCACCCCGAACGCGGGGAGTCCCCGGCCGACTTCACCGAGGAGCGCTGCACCGAACTGATCCGCGTCGCGGCCGACACCGCCGACCTGGCGGTGAAGATCCGTGGCATCCAGGCGTGGGAGATGGCGGCGTGGGTCAACGAGAAGTTCCGCGACGACAGGGTGTTCTTCGTGGGTGACGCGGCCAAGGTGACGCCGCCGACCGGCGGGCTCGGCGGCAACACCGCGGTCCAGGACGGGTTCGACATCGCGTGGAAGCTGGCCGCGGTGCTGCACGGTGAGGCCGGCGAGGGCCTGTTGGACAGCTACGAAGCGGAACGCAAGCCGTACGCGGAGATGGTCGTGGCCGGTTCGCTGCACAACTACGTGGAGCGGATGGCTCCGCACCTGCGAGACGAGACCATCCCCGGCCCGGTCGATCCGATGGGGCTGATCCTGGGGTACCGCTGCCGTTCCGCCGCCGTGCTCGTCGATGACGACGACGAGTGCCCGCTGGAGAACCCGTTCCACCCCAGCGGCCGTCCGGGTTTTCGCGCACCGCACGTCCCCGTCACCCACGAAGGCAGGGAGATGTCCGCGGTCGACCTGTTCGGCGGCGGCTGGGTGCTGATCACGCGCAACCCGGCGTGGGTGACCCCGAAGGACTTCGGCGTCGAACTGCGCGTACCGCGGATCGACGATCACACCGACCAGCTCGGCAGCCGGTACGGAATCGGCGTGAGCGGCGCCAGCCTGGTGCGGCCGGACGGCGTGGTGGCGTGGCGCTGCGACCACGAGGCCGACGATCCGGCCACGACGTTGGACGGGGTGTTCGACGCCGTGCTCGCTCGCGGGCCTTCGCGGTTCTGACCTGTGGCAAGGCGAGTGCACTCGACCCCTTCGGTGCTCCGTGCAAGAAACGGAGATCCACCGGCTCTCACCAGGGGCGAAGGTCGTCGTCGTCGGGTATCTGCGGATCCTGCCGCCCTCGAAGGGGTGCTGGCCCGTCGTGCCCCTCTCCGCCGGAGACGTGTCGTACCTGGACTCGGTCGAGCAGAAGCTCAACGCGATGATCGGCGGGCAGGCCGGAGCGAACCGGGCGAGCTTCGTCGACCCCTACCGGATCAGCTCCAGCCGTGACGTCTGTCAGCCGCCGGGCGTGAAGTGGGTGGAGGGCATGGTCCCGACCGCGCCGGCGTACCCCGTCCACCCCAACGCGTCCGGCATGAACGCGGTCGCCGGCCTCGTGCTCACCTCGCTGCGCGCACCGGCCGCCTGAGAACCGCACTGACGGAACCAACGGGTGATGTGGTTGGCCGAGAAAGGTGATCATCACACGATCCGGTATTACCGCCGAGTTGATTGGTGGCGGCCGCTCGTGTGAGGCCACTGTGAGGGAATGGCCCGAACACGAATCGTCGTCACGTCCACGCTCGCCTGCCTTGCGCTCGCCGTCCCGTTCACGGGCACCGCTTCCGCCGCGCCGGGCAAGACCGAACTGGTGCTCTCGACGCATGAGCAGACCGGCACACTCGGCTCGGCGCAGTTGCGGTGCGATCCGCCGTCCGGCAGCCATGGCAAGGCAGGAGAGGCCTGCCGTGACCTCGCCGCGGCGGACGGTGACTTCACCAAGCTTCCCGGCGACCCGAACGTCCAGTCCTGCACGATGGAGCTCCGCCCGGTGACCGTGTCCGCGCAGGGCAACTGGCGAGGCAAGCCCGTGACCTTCAGCAAGGAGTACCCCAACAGGTGCGTCCTGCAGGCCGAGACCGGGCCTGTCTTCGCCTTCTGACCTCGTCGTGGGGGGGGGGGGGGGGG
>DASYMV010000081.1:0-15007 GCA_036008865.1 Pseudonocardiaceae bacterium
ACTCGTCCCACTGCAGAGTCTCCAGATCCATGAAGAGGGTCCGCGAGGCGTTGGTCACGTCGGTGGCGTGCACGCCGCCGTCCGTGCCGCCGGTCAGGTTCCAGAGCACCCAGGTGTCCATGTTGCCGAACAACAGGTCCCCGGCCTCGGCCTTCTCACGAGCGCCTTCGACGTTGTCGAGGATCCACCGGATCTTGGGGCCGGAGAAG
This sequence comes from Pseudonocardiaceae bacterium, assembly GCA_036008865.1. Taxonomy (GTDB): domain Bacteria; phylum Actinomycetota; class Actinomycetes; order Mycobacteriales; family Pseudonocardiaceae; genus DASYMV01. Next base: position 210 of record DASYMV010000081.1, read on the forward strand.
TACGTCGCCAGGGGCAGGCCGGTCTTGTCCCGGTAACGCTCCTGACCACCGCCGAGCGCCCCCAGCTCCTGGCAGATCCGGTCGGTGCGGGTGTCCTGCCAGACGATCGCGTTGTAAACGGGCTTGCCGGTGGTGCGATCCCACACCACGGCGGTCTCGCGCTGGTTGGTGATGCCGACGGCGGCGATGTCGCCGGTCGTGAGGTCCCCCTTGGCCAGCGCACCTGCGGCAACCTGCCGGGTGTTGGTCCACACCTCTTCCGCGTTGTGCTCGACCCATCCCGCCCTGGGGAAGATCTGCTCGTGCTCCGACTGGTCGACCGACACGACCCGGCCTGAATGGTCGAAGATCATGCATCGCGTCGACGTGGTGCCCTGGTCGATCGCGGCCACGTACTGGGTCATGCGAAGTTCCTTTCAGCGATTCAGACCGGCAGGGCCCGGAAGGCAAGAGCTGCCAGCAGGGCACCGATGATCGGCCCGACCACCGGGACCCAGGAGTAGGCCCAGTCGGCGTTGCCCTTGTTGCGGATGGGCATGAAAAATGCGTAGGCGATGCGCGGACCGAGATCACGGGCGGGGTTGATCGCGTAACCGGTGGGGCCGCCGAGCGACGTGCCGATGACCAGGACGACGAACGCGACACCCGCGTAGCCGAGGGCGGAGTTGCCGAACTCCGGGATGCCGTTCACGACCTTCGTGCCGGGGCTGAGCAGGATCCAGGCGATCAGGACGAAGGTGCCGATGATCTCGGTGACCAGGTTCCAGGCGTAGTTCCGGATCGTCGGCCCGGTGGAGAAGATCCCGAGGGTGTTCTCCGGCTCGTCGTGCGCGTCGAACTGGAGTTTGTAGGCGGCCCAGCAGAGCATCGCGCCGATGATGGCACCGACGAACTGACCGAGGATGTAGAACGGGACGTCACTCCACGGGGTCTTCCCGGCGGTGGCGAGGCCGATCGTGACGGCCGGGTTGAGATGTGCGCCGCTCTTCGCGGCGACGCTGGCGCCGGTGAAGACCGCGAAGGCCCAGCCGAAGTTGACGAACAGGAACCCCGTGCCATTACCCAGCGTGTTTCTCAGAACCTGGTTGGCGACCACACCGGTACCGAGCAGGATCAACAGTGCGGTACCGAGAGTCTCCCAGACGAAGATCGAGCCTGCGCTCATTCGCCGACCTCCTCGCCATGCGGCGTGCCGAAGAGGAGGTGGCGCACTGTCCGGGTCCGGCCGCGCTGCCCACCCCGCAATGGGATCGGACGCTACTTCCACTCCTGATCAGTTGTCTACGGTCCGTGTGTGAGTAAGGGTCGTTTTTAGGCCGTTAGGACCTGGCCGGATCTTGTTCGGGCTGGAGAGCGCGCCAACGGGTGACGGAAGGTGCCCGAATCCGCGAACCTGCGGGTAGCGTGGTCGAGTCCACACAGCTCAGCGCAGGGAGGCGGATCCGTGGCCACGCGCAAGCCCCAGGAAGCAGCGGCGAAGCAGGCGACCGAGCAGTCGGAGACGAGCTTCGGACCCGCGGTGACGGGGCGCTTGGGACCGCAGGAACGCGAGGAGTCCTGGCGGCGCCTCGGCGAGGAAACCTTCGACCTGGTCGTGGTGGGCGGTGGCGTGGTCGGCGTAGGCACTGCGCTCGACGCGGCGACCAGAGGTCTCCGGGTGGCCCTCGTCGAGGCGCGCGACCTGGCATCGGGCACGTCGAGCCGGTCGAGCAAGCTCTTCCACGGCGGTCTGCGATACCTGGAGCAGCTCGAGTTCGGACTGGTCCGCGAGGCGCTGCGGGAGCGTGAGCTGATGCTCACCCACCTCGCACCCCACCTGGTGAAGCCGGTGAGCTTCCTCTACCCGCTCAAGCACCGGTTCTGGGAGCGGCCCTACACGGCCGCCGGTCTGCTCCTCTACGACACCATGGGAGGCGGCCGCACGGTCCCCGGTCAGAAGCACCTGACCAGGGCCGGAGCACAGCGGCTCGTTCCCGCTCTGAGGGACGACGCGCTCGTCGGCGGCATCGTCTACTACGACGCGCAGGCCGACGACGCTCGCCACACGATGATGGTCGGGCGCACCGCCGCCCACTACGGCGCCGTGGTGCGCCCGTCGACGCAGGTGATCGATTTCCTCCGCGAAGCCGACCGGGTTTCGGGCGTGCGCGTCCGCGACGTCGAGGACGGCCGTGAGACGGAGGTGCGGGCACATGCGGTGATCAACGCCACCGGCGTCTGGACCGACGAGTTGCAGCGCCTGGCGGGCAGTCGCGGACGCTTCCGCGTGCGCGCCAGCAAGGGCGTGCACATCGTGGTACCGCGCGACCGGATCGTCTCCGAGTCCGGGATCATCCTGCGCACCGAGAAGTCCGTGCTGTTCGTGATCCCGTGGCGCACCAACCACTGGATCATCGGCACCACCGACACGGACTGGAACCTCGACCTGGCGCACCCGGCCGCGACTCGGCACGACATCGACTACCTGCTCGAACACGTCAACTCGGTGCTGGCGACACCGTTGAACCACGACGACATCGAAGGTGTCTACGCCGGTCTGCGGCCGCTGCTGGCCGGGGAGAGCGAATCGACCTCCAAGCTCTCGCGGGAGCACGCGGTCGCACGGGTCTCCCCCGGACTGGTCGCGATCGCCGGCGGCAAGTACACGACGTACCGGGTGATGGGCGCGGACGCGGTGGACGCCGCGTCGGTCGACGTACCCGGCCGGATTCAGCCGTCGATCACCGACAAGGTGCCGCTTCTCGGCGCCGACGGGTACCACGCGCTGGTCAACCAGGCCGATCAACTGGCGGGCCAGCACGGACTGCACCCCTATCGGGTGCGGCACCTGCTGGACCGGTACGGCTCGCTCGTGCACGAGGTCCTCGCGCTGGCCGACAACGCTCCGGACCTGCTCAAGCCCGTTCCCGGTGCGCCGGACTACCTGCAGGTCGAGGTGGTCTACGCGGCGCGCAACGAGGGTGCGTTGCACCTGGAGGACGTGCTGACCCGACGGACGCGGATCTCCATCGAGTACCCCCACCGCGGTGTGGAGAGCGCCGAGCCCGTCGCGCGGCTGATGGGCGACGTGCTGGGCTGGGACGACGCGCAGATCGCGCGCGAGGTCGAGATCTACAACGCCCGCGTGAAGGCCGAGCGCGACTCCCAGGAGCAGCCCGACGACTTGGCGGCCGACGCCGTGCGGGCCTCCGCTCCGGAGGCCCGGCCCAAGATCACCGAGCCCGTCAGCTGAACGCCGGTTTTCGGCCCACGACGGCGAAATCTCCCCGTCGTGGGCCGAAACCAGGTCAGGCGAGCGCGGCGAGCGCGGCGTGCACCATCACGCGCACGCCGACGAGCAGGGCGCGCTCGTCGAGGTCGAACGTCGGCTGGTGCAGGTCGCGCTGGCCGCCGACCCCGTCCCACACGCCGAGGCGTGCGAACGAGCCGGGGACGTGCTCCAGGTACCAGCCGAAGTCCTCGCCGCCCGAGGACTGCTGGGTACCGGCGAGCGCGTCCTCACCCAGCGCGGCCTCGATGCCCGCGCGCAGCAGGAGCGTCGAGTCGCGATCGTTGACCACCGGTGGGACACCACGGCGGTGGTGCAGGTCGAACCCGACACCGGTAGGTGCGAGCAGTGCGCCGACCAGTTCCTTGACCAAGGGCTCCAGTTCGGCCCAGATGTCGCGGTCACCCGTGCGAAGGGTGCCGCGCAGCGCGCCGTCCTGCGGCACCGCGTTCGGCGCCTCGCCCGCGTGCACCGCGCCCCACACGAGGACGGTGCCCGAACGCGGGTCGACACGGCGGGAGAGCAGGGCGGGAAGCCCGGTGATCACCGTGCCGAGGGCGTGCACCAGGTCGGCGGTCAGATGCGGCCGGGAGGTGTGCCCGCCCGGCGAGGTGAGCCGCAGTTCCAGAAGGTCGCTGGCCGAGGTGATCGCACCGATCCGGGTACCGACGCGGCCGACCTGCAAGCGCGGATCGCAGTGCAGGCCGAAGATCCGCTCCACGCCGTCGAGACCACCGGCGGCGAGCACGTCGAGTGCACCGCCGGGCATGACCTCCTCGGCGGGCTGGAAGATCAACCGGACGCGGCCGGGCAATTCCGTCGCCGACGCGAGGGCCAACGCGGCACCGAGCAGCACGGTGGTGTGCGCGTCGTGTCCGCAGGCGTGCGCGACACCGTCCACAGTGGACGAGAAGGACAGCCCGGTGTGCTCCGTCAGCGGCAACGCGTCCATGTCCGCGCGCAGCGCGACGCATCGGGGGCCGCTTCCGACGTCGCAGACGAGACCGGTGCCGCCGGGGAAGATCCGCGGCTTGAGACCCGCCGAGCGCAGCAGGCCCGCGACGAGCTCGGTGGTGTTGAGCTCATGACGCGACAGCTCGGGATTGGCGTGGATGTGCCGGCGCCAGGCGACGACCTCTGTGGCGTTGGCGTTCAACCAGTCGTCGAGCCACGAAGGCCCCCGCCCTTCACCGAGGTCGTCCACAGGAGACATGCTGACCCCGCGTTCGGTCACCAGCACGTTGGGGTCCCCCTCATCCGGCGGCACCCGTCCGCCTGGCAGATCAGGTCGCGAATCCAGCACCGTCACGCCTCACCGCCACGGGAGGCAGCGGCGACGAGCAGGCGGTCGCGCTGCTCGGGATCGGTCGCGGCGGCGATTGTGGTCCAGGCCATGGCGAGTGCTCCTTCGAGCACCGCTCGGTCGGCCGACGCCGACGCACAGGCGTTCGCGAACTCGGATTGGTGATTCACCGCGTCTCCGCAGTCGATGGCGATGGTCGGGTGGATGGCGGGCAACACGCGGGTGACGTTGCCCATGTCGGTGCTTCCGATCTTCTCTCCGAGCTCTTCGGCCCGGCTCATCGGAAGTCTTCCCAGTTCGGTGACGACGTGCCGGTAGGCATCGGCCAGCCACTCGTCCGGGGTCAGCTCGGCGTAGATCGGCGAGACCTGCACGACCTCATGGGTGCAACCGGTGGCGAGCGCCCCGGCCCGGAAGCAGTTCTGGATGCGGTTCTCCAGACGCCGCAAGGAGTCGATGTTCTCCGCGCGCAGGTCGAACATCGCCGCCGTGCTGGCCGGCACCACGTTGGGCACCGTCCCGCCACGTGTCACGATACCGCTCACCATCTGGCCGGGTTCGAGGTGCTGCCGGGCCAGGCCGATGGCGACCTGAGCGATCGTGACGGCGTCGCCCGCGTTGACGCCGAGGTGCGGCGCGGCCGCGGCGTGCGACGACCGCCCGGTGTAGCGGACCTCGAGATCGGTGATCGCGAGCGAGCGCGGCGCGCACGACTCGTACGGTGCCGGGTGGACCATCATCGCCAGCGCGACGTCGTCGAAGACGCCCCGCTCCAGCATCAGCACCTTGCCGCCGCCGACCTCCTCGGCCGGCGTGCCGATCACCTTGACGGTGATGCCCAGCCGGTCGGCGAGGTCGCGCAGCGCCAGCGCCGCGCCCGTCGAGGCGGCCGCGATCACGTTGTGCCCGCACGCGTGGCCGACCTCGGGCAGCGCGTCGTACTCGGCACACAGGCCCAGCACCAGGTCGCCGGAGCCGAACGTTGCGGTGAAGGCGGTGTCGAGGCCGGCGACACCCCGCTCGACCTCGAAGCCCTGTCCGGCGAGCAGACCTGCCACCTTGTCGGCACTGCGGTGCTCGGCGAACGCGAGTTCCGGCTCGGCGTGAATGCTGCGTGAAAGATCCACCAGCGCGTTGGAGTACCGCTCGACGGTCGAGCGCGTGCTGATCTTCAAGTCGGTACTCATGTAGATCCATCCTGCATCACGCCTCGGCCGGCACACCGGGCGGAGAGGAATCAACCGGACGGCCGGTCGCGGGGCTGCGCCAAGCGGCGAGCGACGTTCGGCCTGGCCGATCGATCACCACGACGCGGTTACCGTATACCCGGTGTCCTGTCTCAGATCCTGAGACCCGTCGTCTCAGCCCGCAGCATCTCAGCCCTTGGCCGCCCGGCGCTTGCGCCATCGGGCCCACCGGCGCTTGTTGCGGAAGTAGACGATCACGAACATCAACAGGGCGATGCCGCCCATCGACAGCTTCTTCTTCGTCTCGGCGTTGAGCGAGGCCGGGTCGGTCTGCTGCTGCGGCGTGAGGTCCGGGCCGGGGACGGGCGTGACGGCGGTGTCACTCGGCTGGGCGGCCGCGTGGTGCGGGGACACCGGCACGGCGTTCGCGGCCGGCGCTGCGACGAAAGCGCTCACCAGCGCGAACAAGAAGATGACCAACCACCGCATGAGCTCAACCCTAGTCACCGCCTGCCGTGGATACCACTGTCAGTGGTCGCGCGAACCGGTGACGTGTTCACCTCACGTGACACACCACGCCCACAGTCACGCAGTTCGGACGGGGGTCAGCGCTCGGTGAAGGCGTCGAGGATGTTTTCGGCGGCGAGCGTGGCCGTGAGCCTGCCGTCACGGACCTGACGCTCCAGTTCCGGGACGAGCGAGCGCACGCCGGGGTGCTCGCGCAGGCTCGTCAGCAACTGGTCGTGAACCATCGACCAGGTCCAGTCCACCTGCTGACGGCGGCGGCGCTCCTCCAGCTCGCCCGCCTCCTCCAGCGCCGCGTGGTGCTTGCGCACCTGCTCCCACACGGTGTCCAGGCCCGCACCGGACAGGCCGCTGCAGGTCAGCACGGGCGGATTCCACACCGCGTTGGGCGGGTGCAGCAACCGCAGCGCACCGGCCAGCTCGCGGGCGGCCTTGCGTGCGTCCATCTCGTGCGGGCCGTCGGCCTTGTTCACCGCGATCACGTCCGCCAGTTCCAGGACGCCCTTCTTGATGCCCTGCAACTGATCGCCGGTGCGCGCCAGCGTGAGGAACAACGAGCAGTCCGTCATGTTGGCGACGGCCACCTCCGACTGACCGACTCCGACGGTCTCCACCAGCACGACGTCGTAACCGGCAGCTTCGACGAGGACGATCGACTCCCTCGTCGCCTTCGCGACGCCGCCCAGCGTGCCTGAGGTCGGCGACGGCCGGATGAACGCCGACGGGTCGACGGCCAGCCGCGCCATCCGCGTCTTGTCACCCAGGATGCTGCCGCCGGTCCGGGTCGACGACGGGTCGACCGCGAGCACGGCGACCTTGTGCCCGGCTTCGGTGAGCATCGAGCCCATTGCGTCGATGAAGGTGGACTTGCCCACGCCCGGCACGCCCGTGATGCCGACCCGGTGCGCCCGGCCGGAGTGGGGCAAGAGCTCGACGAGCAGCTCCTGCGCCTGTGCGCGGTGGTCGGCACGGCTCGACTCGACCAGCGTGATCGCCCTGGCCAGCATCCCGCGGTTGCCGGCGAGCACGCCCTTGGCGTACTCGCCGACGTCGATCTTCTTCGCCATGCGCTACTGGTCGTGCCCGAGTTGGACGGAGAGCCTCCGCAGCAGGTCTCCCGCCGCCTCCGCGATCACCGTGCCCGGCGGGAAGATCGCCGCCGCACCGGCCTCGCGCAGTGCGTCGAAGTCCTGCGGCGGGATCACACCGCCGACGACGATCATGATGTCCTCACGGCCGAGTTCGGCGAGCTCGGCACGCAACGCGGGCACCAGCGTCAGGTGCCCCGCCGCCAGGGAGGACACGCCGATGATGTGGACGTCGGCCTCGACGGCCTGGCGAGCCACCTCGTCCGGCGTCTGGAACAGCGGGCCCACGTCCACGTCGAAGCCGAGGTCGGCGAACGCCGTCGCGATCACCTTCTGACCGCGGTCGTGGCCGTCCTGGCCCATCTTCGCCACGAGGATGCGCGGACGACGGCCCTCGGCCTCGGCGAAGGACTCGACGACCTCACGAGTTGCGTCCACACCGGACACGTTGCCGACCTCCTCGCGGTAGACACCGGAGATCGTACGAATCTGCGCGGAGTGCCGTCCCCACACCTTGCCCAGTGCCTCGGAGATCTCGCCGACGGTGGCCTTGGACCGAGCCGCGTCGATGGCGAGCTCGAGCAGGTTGCCGCCGCTCGCCGAATGATCGGCCCCGGCGGCGTTCGTCAAGGCCTGCAGCGCCGAGTCGACGGCGCCCTGGTCGCGCTCCTCGCGCAGTCGGCGCAGCTTCTCGAGCTGCTGGGTGCGCACGCCGTGGTTGTCGACCTTGAGCACTTCGATCTGCTCGTCGAAGTCGACCTGGTACTTGTTCACGCCGATCACCGGCTGGCGGCCCGAGTCGATGCGCGCCTGGGTGCGGGCGGCCGCCTCCTCGATGCGCAGCTTGGGGATTCCGGCGTCGATGGCCTGGGCCATGCCACCCGCGGCCTCGACCTCGGTGATGTGGCCCCACGCCTTGCGCGCGAGGTCGTGGGTCAGCCGCTCCACGAAGGAACTGCCGCCCCACGGGTCGATGACGCGCGTCGTGCCGGACTCCTGCTGCAGCAACAGCTGCGTGTTGCGCGCGATGCGCGCGGAGAAGTCCGTGGGCAGCGCCAGCGCCTCGTCCAACGCGTTGGTGTGCAACGACTGGGTGTGGCCCTGCGTGGCCGCCATCGCCTCGACGCAGGTGCGCGCGACGTTGTTGAACACGTCCTGCGCGGTGAGCGACCATCCCGAGGTCTGGCAGTGCGTCCGCAGGGACAACGACTTCGGGCTCTTCGGCTCGAAACCCTTGACCAGCTTCGCCCACAGCAGCCGGGCCGCCCGCATCTTGGCGACTTCCATGAAGAAGTTCATGCCGATCGCCCAGAAGAACGACAGGCGCGGCGCGAACGCGTCCACCTCCAGCCCGGCGTCGCGGCCCGCACGCAGGTACTCCACGCCGTCGGCGAGCGTGTAGGCCAGCTCCAGGTCGGCTGTCGCTCCGGCCTCCTGCATGTGGTAGCCGGAGATGGAGATCGAGTTGAACTTCGGCATCCGCTGCGAGGCGAACGCGAAGATGTCCGAGATGATCCGCATCGACGGCTGCGGCGGGTAGATGTAGGTGTTGCGGACCATGAACTCCTTGAGGATGTCGTTCTGGATGGTCCCGGCGAGCTTGTCCGGTGACACACCCTGTTCCTCGGCGGCCACGACGTACAGCGCCAGCACGGGGAGCACCGCACCGTTCATGGTCATCGACACGCTCATCTTGTCGAGCGGGATGCCGTCGAAGAGTTGACGCATGTCGTAGATCGAGTCGATGGCGACCCCGGCCATGCCGACATCGCCCGCGACGCGCGGGTGGTCGGAGTCGTACCCGCGGTGGGTGGCCAGGTCGAACGCGACCGACAGGCCCTTCTGCCCGGCCGCGAGGTTGCGGCGGTAGAAGGCGTTCGACTCCTCGGCGGTGGAGAACCCCGCGTACTGCCGGATCGTCCACGGCTGGTTGACGTACATCGTCGGGTAAGGCCCGCGAAGGAACGGCGCGATACCGGGGTAGGTGGACAGGAAGTCCAGGCCCTCGGTGTCCGCGGCGGTGTAGACGGGCTTGACGCCGATGCCCTCGGGCGTCTCCCACATCAGGGCGTCGGTTCCCTTGCCGGTGGCCTCGTGCAGCGCGGACTGCCACTCCTCGACGTTCGAAGAGCCGGGCTCACCGAGGCCGATGTCGGCGAAGTTGGGGATGGTCATGTCACTTCACCTCGAGGAAGTCGAAGGTGTGGTCCAGCACTCGCAGTGCGGGACAACCGGTGAAGACGAACTCGTCGACGGCGTAGGAGTCGGACGGCTTGCCCGCCAGCAGAACCCGTTGTGCACCAGCACTCCTCAACGCCTCGACCACCTCGACGGCGCGGTCGGAGTAGCTGGACTCGCTGCCGCACAGGCAGGCGATCTTCGCGCCGGACTCGCGGAACCGCTCGACGACCTGCTCGACCGAGTCCGTCGCGCCCGCGATCGGCGTGTCGATTCCGCCCGCCTGGAACAGGTTGGCCGCGAAGGTCGTTCGTGCGGTGTGCGCCGCGATCGGGCCCAGCGTCGCGAGGAACACCGCCGGGCGACTGCCGGTGGCGGCCAGGTGGGCGTCGGAGCGATCGCGCAGCGATTCGTACGCCTGCGCGTACCGGACGCGCGGCAGGCCGCCCCCCGGCTCCGCCGCGGCGGCGCGGCGCTCCACCGGCTTCTCGTTCAGGTTCGGGAACTCGCTGACGCCGGTGATCGCGTCGGTGCGGTCGGCCAGCTTCGCCGAGCGCTCCTCCCACGTCGCGGCCAGCCGGTCGGCCACGAACCCGGAACCGAGCGCCGCGGGCAGGCCGCCTTCGCGCTCGAGCTCCTGGAACCACGCCCACGCGGCGCGCGCCAGCTCGTCGGTGAGCCGCTCCACGTACCAGGAGCCACCCGCGGGGTCGATCACCCCGGCGAGCCGTGACTCCTCCAGCAGCAACGACTGCGTGTTGCGGGCGATCCGGCGGGCGAACTCGTCGGGCAGTCCGATGGCGGCGTCGAAGGGCTGCACGGTCACCGCGTCCGCTCCACCGAGACCCGCGCCGAAGCAGGCGATCGTGGTGCGCAGCATGTTCACCCAGGGGTCGCGCCTGGTCATCATCGCCGACGAGGTGACCGCGTGCTGCGCCTGCGCGCGTGCCGGCACCGACGCTCCGGAGACCTCCGCGACGCGAGCCCACAGCCTCCGCGCGGCCCGGAACTTCGCGATGGTGAGGAACTGATCGGCGGTCGCGGCGTAGCGGAACTCGAGCTGGCCGCACGCCTGGTCCACGGACAGGCCCGCCTCGGTCAGGGTGCGCAGGTAGGTGACCCCGGCGGCGAGCGACGCGCCCAGTTCCTGGGCGTCCGAGCCACCGGCGTCGTGGAACGGCAGCGCGTCCACCACGATCGTCCGCAGGGACGGGAACTCCCGCCCGGTGCGAGAGGCGAGGGCCGCGGCCTCGGCGACGTCGGGGCCGGCACCGGTGCGGGCCAGCACGCCGAGCGGGTCGGCACCGAGGTTGCCGTGCACCTCGCTCGCCAGCAACGGGCGCTCGCGGAAGACGCGCAACGCGGCACGGGCGGCGTCGGTGAACTCCGCGCCGCCGTCGATCACCACCGGCGCGAGGTCGAGGTAGACCTCGGCGAGCACGTCGTCGAGGGAGTCGAGGGGAACGGCGTCCGCACCGACCCGGAGCCACAGCGAGCTGACACCGTTCTCCAGGTCGTTCATCACGGCCTGCTTGGTAACGGCGGGATCGGGGTCGGCGTGCCGCTGGCGGACGTCCCAGCCGCCTTCGACGACGCCCTGGGGCTTGCTCCCGCGCAGGAAGGGCGGCAGGCCTGGGAACCCGCTCTGCGCCGCGCTGTCCTCGGCGGTGTAGAGCGGCTGGATCGCTATGCCGTCGTAAGTTCTGGTGGCCAGGGAGTCGGGGGTCGTGCCCGACTTCTCCAGCACGGCCGCGACCATGCGCTGCCACTGCTCTCGTGACGGCGTCGGAAATTCCGCTGCCAGCGTCAGCTCGCCAGACGGCTCCATCATGCTCCGCAGTGTTACCGAGTAGTACCGATGCTGCTATGTGAGGTTCACCGCCGTAACCGATGCAGAAAGTCTCCCACGCGCCCGACGAGCGACCGTGGACAATGACCGGGTGGACGCCGAGCAACCCGAGCGTTTGATCGCCGAGCGCTACCGGCTGCTGCGCGTGCTGGGGCGGGGCTCGATGGGCACCGTGTGGGCCGCCCACGACGAGGTGTTGCGTCGCGCAGTGGCGGTCAAGGAGGTGCTGCACCCGCCGGGCATGCCCGACGCGGAAGCCGACCTGCTGCGCGAACGGACGCTGCGCGAAGCACGCGCGATCGCCGCGTTGTCGCACCCCAACCTGGTGACGCTCTACGACGTGGTGCGCCTGGACGGCGAGCCGTACGTGGTGATGGAGCTCGTGCCGTCGGAGAGCTTGAACGATCTGGTCAGGACGCGTGGGCCCCTCACCGAGCCTCAGGCCGCGGCGGTGGCGAACGCCGTCGCGGCGGCGCTCGAGGCCGCGCACCGGGCGGGGATAACGCATCGCGACGTCAAGCCGGGCAACGTTCTCGTCGCCGACGACGGACGCATCAAGCTGACCGACTTCGGCATCTCGCGCAACGTGTCGGAGAGCACCTTGACCAGCCGGGGGATCATGCTCGGCACGCCCGCCTTCATCGCGCCCGAGGTGGCGTCCGGTGATGTCGTCTCCCCCGCCGCGGACCTGTGGAGCCTCGGCGCGACGCTGTTCACGGCGATGGCCGGGTACCCGCCCTACGACGGCGAGAACGTGTTGCGCACGATCAACCAGGTGGTGCACGACGACGTGCCCGAACCGGTGAACGCGGGTGCGCTCGCCCCGGTGATCTCCGGACTGATGCAGAAGGATCCGGACAAGCGCATGTCACTCGTCGAGGTGCGCCGCCGCATCTACCCGCTGCTGCCCGAGCCGGGCACTCTCGCGTTCCCGGTGAGCGAGGGCGAACGCCCCGCGATCGTCCCGCCGACCCCCCAGCCCGTCGTCACGCCGAAGCCCGCGATCTCGCCGGACACCCCGCTGGCCGCCGACCCCGGCCCGCTGCCGTTCCTGCAGACCGGCGGCGAAACCCGCCCCGTCGCGAGCCGCCGGGGACCGCTCGCGACGACCTTGCTGGTCGCGGCGGCGCTGCTGGTCTTCGCGGGTGCGAGCGGCACGGGTTTCGCGTTCACCCGGCTCGCGGTGGGAGCCTCCGTGCTGCCCCCGCCGGCACCGACGGCGCCGGCGCTGCCCGCGATCGACGACACCGCGACCTTCGAGGCACGCATCGCGTCCGCGGCCGCCGAGAACGGGATGCGCGGGGCGGACTTCAGCGTCAAGGTCGGACGCGACTGGACGAACTTCGTGGAGCAGCGCTCGAACGACCCGCTGCCGCCCAGCACCGTGGTGCACATCGTCTCGCCGACGGGGCTGTACGAGCTGTCCGTGCAGCGCTTTCCCGGCTTCTACCCCGCTCACAAGATCGCCGACTACAACAGGCACTTGCGCGCGCGGTGGGGCGTGCAGTTCTTCCCCGGCACGATCGGGGACACGCCGGAGGTGCCTCCGGGCGGCCCCGAGAAGCCGGTCCTGATGGACTACCGCACCGTGGAGACCGCCGGCCCGACCGGCTCGAAGCAACGGGTCACGGAGATGCGACGAGCACGGTTCGCCCGCATCCTGCCGCGCGCGAACGATCTCTGGGTGGTGGAGGTCACCGTGCCGATCGAGCAGGAGGAAACGGGTCGCAACCGCCTGTTCAACGCGGTCGCGTCCACGTTCACCCCGCTGGACTGACCCGGTTAGGCTCACGCGGTGACCGGTATCAACGACGACACCACCGCTCCTGCCGCCGCCGCTGTTTCCGAGCCTCTGCCGCCCGAGGAGCTCGCCACCCGTGCCGCCGAAGAGCTCCACAAGCGCACCGGAGTGGCTGAGCACGACATCGCCGTGGTGCTCGGTTCCGGCTGGCGCCCCGCCGCCGACCTGATCGGCGAGCCGGCCACCGAAGTGCCCATGGCCGAACTTCCCGGCTTTCTCGCGCCGAGCGTGGCAGGCCACGGCGGAACGATCCGCTCGGTGCCGGTCGGCGACAAGAACGTCCTCGTCGTGCTGGGCCGTACGCACGGCTACGAGGGCAAGGGCATCAGCAGGGTCGTCCACGGCGTGCGCACCATCGCCGCCACCGGCTGCCGCACCATCGTGCTGACCAACGCCGCGGGCGGCCTGCGCCAGGGCATGTCGGTCGGCCAACCGGTGTTGATCAGCGATCACCTGAACCTCACGGCGAGCTCGCCGCTGGTCGGTGCGCAGTTCGTCGATCTCACCGACCTGTACTCCTCGCGCCTGCGCGCGATCGCCAAGGAGATCGACCCGACGCTGGAAGAGGGCGTGTACGCGGGCCTGCCCGGCCCTCACTTCGAGACCCCGGCCGAGATCCGCATGTTGCGCACGATGGGTGCGGACCTCGTCGGCATGTCCACCGTGCTGGAGGCGATCGCCGCTCGTGCGGAGAACGTCGAGGTCTTCGGGCTCTCGCTGGTCACGAACCTCGCGGCGGGCATCACCGGCGAACCGCTGAACCACATCGAGGTGCTGGAGGCCGGGCAGGCGGCGGCAAGCCGCATGGGCGAACTGCTGCGTGAACTGGTGACGAGAGCATGACTCTCACCCCGGCGCTGCGCGACGTCGCGTTCCGCTGGATCGCCGACGATCCCGACACCGACACGCGCACCGAGTTGCAGACCGTGCTCGCCAGGGCGATGGCCGGTGACGCGGCAGCCGTGGACGAACTGGCCGATCGCATGGCCGGGCCGCTGACCTTCGGCACGGCCGGGCTGCGCGGCCCGATGCGGGCCGGCCCCAACGGGATGAACCGGGCGGTGGTCACCCGCACGACCGCCGGGCTCGCGGAGTGGCTGAAGTCGCGTGGCCGCACCGGCACGGTGTTCGTGGGGCGCGACGCCAGGCACGGGTCCGAGGAGTTCTGCTCGACCGCGGCGGACGTGCTGGCTGCCGCGGGCTTCGAGGTCCGGGTGCTTCCCGAGCCGTTGCCCACGCCCGTGCTCGCGTACCTGGTGCGCTCGTCGGGTGCGGTGGCGGGCGTGCAGATCACCGCGTCGCACAACCCGCCCGCGGACAACGGCTACAAGCTGTACCTGGCGGGTGGTTCGCAGATCGTGCCGCCGGTGGACCGCGAGATCGAGGCGGCGATCGCCGCGGTTCCCGCGGCCGTCTCGGTCCCGACGTCGACCGAGTGGCTGCCGGTGAGCGATGCGGAGGTCGAGTCGTACGTCGAGCGGGTCGCGTCGTTGCCGCGTGGGACTGCGCGAGAGCTGCGCGTGGCGCTCACACCCATGCACGGCGTCGGCGGGCGGACCGCCGTGGAGACGTTGCGGCGCGCGGGGTTCACCGACGTGC
>DASYMV010000082.1:0-9921 GCA_036008865.1 Pseudonocardiaceae bacterium
GCAGTGGCAGCAACGACTCGTGATCGTTGACGTCCTCCAGCCCAGGATCCTCCTCACCCAGGGAGTCCACGACCGACACCGAGTCGACCTCCGTGCCCAGCATCTGGTTCAGCGACACCGATTGGTAGGACGCACCCGCTGCCAGGCCCTCGTAGACCTCCTCCTTGCTGATCTCCAGCCGGGCGGCGATCTCGCTCGGGGTCGCCGCCCGGCCGAGTTCCTGCGCGAGCGGAGTCGTCACCGCGGTGATGGCGAGGTGGAGCTCCTTCAGGCGGCGGGGGACGCGCACGGCCCAGCAGGAGTCCCGGAAGTGTCTGCGGACCTCACCCATGATCGTCGGCACCGCGAAGGCCAGGAAGTCCACGCCGCGGTGCGGGTCGAAGCGGTCCACCGCGTTGATCAGGCCGAGTATCGCGACCTGTGTCAGGTCCTCCCGCATCTCGCCGCGCTGGCTGAACCGCTGCGCGATGTGCTGTGCGAGGGGAAGGTGCTCGGTGACCAGGCGATCCCGCAGCTTCGCGTGCTTGGTGTCGTCTCCTTCAACCTCCGCCATCTCGAGGAAGAGCGGTGCGAGGTGCTCGTAACCGCTGGTGTGGCGCGACCTCGTTCCCCCTGGTGACCTCACCTCTCGACCACCCGCCTTCGCTTGTACAGTTCGATGCGGAGCATGTGCTTCCCCCCACCGGGGTCGATCGGGTCCAGCCAGCAGCAGGCGATGTCCACCATCGCGGTGATCACCTGCCAGGCGGGGGACCGCGGGTCGGGGGCGACAGCCGTCCGGGTCGGAACGAAAGCGCCAAAACGGATTCCGTCTTTACCAACGCGGTACCTGCACACCAACGGAGCTTTTTGCTCTGCGCGGTCGAGCAGGGTGGCGCAAACGGTTTCCACAGCTCCTCGGAATTCGTTGGTCGCCTCGATGTCGAAGTGCTCGCTGAACGCAATGGAAGCCGCCACCACGTGCGGGACCGCCAGGTAATCCGGTTCGGGGTGGAAGCGGAGTTCGACCTCGGTCGGCAGCAGGGCCGGCTCGTGTCGGCTCCCGTCCACCTTCGTCCGCTTCCTCCACATCCCGGCATCGGACTGCCGGGAACGCCTGAGGAGGGGACGAAGCCACCTCCGGCGCAGGGATGAGCCGATTGTGGACCCGGTCATGACGGCGGCGCCCCCAAGTTCGGGGCCGCACCAGCGCCTGCCAATTTCTCGATCATTCTCATCAAGCGCCTCAAAGGCTGGCGTCTCGTTCGGGGTCGGGGCTGAATACCCAGCATGCGCCTCTTCACACCTGCCGCCAAAACAGTTTGCGACTACTGGCAGTAATTGTTGTGACGCACGTGTTTACCGCTGGTCTGTTGGGAAAGTTCTGTGGAGTGGAGACGAGAACCTGTCCTGATCTCCTGGCGGCCGTGCTCTCCGATCGGGACGGCATGGCGATTTGCGACATTTCGTGCAACGGGCACCCTTTCCGCGTCGCCGTCGAGGTTGAGAGGGTGCCGCTCGTGGAGTGGCGATGACTCCTCGGGTGCTGGTGGCCAGGCTCGACAGCGACGGTGAGGTCCTGCTGGCGGGACCGGCCGTCCGCGCGGCCGCCGCGTCAGGCGAGGTCGTGCTGATGTGCGGGCCTCGAGGCCGTCAGGCCGCGGATCTGTTGCCGGGCGTGGCACGCGTCCTGGAGTGGCCGTGCCCGTGGATAGTTCCGCACCCGGCGCCCGTGCGACCGCATGACATGACCGCCGTCGTCGCCCGGCTCGCCGAACTCCGGCCGCACGTCGCTCTCGTGCTCACTTCGTCCCACCAGAGCCCGTTGCCGCTCGCCCTGATGCTGCGCATGGCGGGCGTGCCGCGCGTCGCCGCCATCTGCGCCGAGTACGCCGGCTCGCTGCTCGACGTGCGGCTGCGGCCCGACATCGACCTCGGAGACGAGCTCTCCGAGCCGGAGCGGGCGCTCGCTGTCGCGGAGGCCGCGGGGTTCCACCTGCCCGAGGGTGATGACGGCAGCCTCGCCGTGCGTCCGCCCGCGGACGCCGCGGCGCTGACCGGGCTCGGCGGCTACGTCGTCGTCCACCCCGGCGCATCGGTGCCCGCGCGGGCGTGGTCGCCCGCGCGCTGTGCCGCGCTGGTCGCCGAGCTCTCCAGGCGCGGTCGACGCGTCGTGGTCACCGGGGGACCGGGGGAGCGGGCCCTGACCTCGTGGGTCGCGGGCCCGCACGGCCGCGATCTCGGCGGCCGGACGACGTTCGAACAACTCGCGGGTGTGCTCGCAGGGGCGGACGCTGTCGTGGTGGGCAACACCGGGCCGGCGCACCTCGCCGCGGCGGTGGGCACACCCGTGGTGTCCCTCTTCGCCCCGGCGGCTCCGGCGTGCCACCGGGATCTGCATCGGCTCCCGCACGCCCTGCTGGGTGACCAGCACGTGCCGTGCCGCGGTGACAGGGCGCGGGCCTGCCCGGTACCAGGTCGTCCCTGCCTGAGCTCGGCCACACCCGCAGAGGCGGCGACCGCCGTCGAATCACTCGTGGGGTGTGCGCATGACACAGGCGCTACCGCGCTCGTGCGGAACTGGGACCAGCTGTCGACGGAGGTGACCAGGTGAGGATCGCGATGGTGTCCGAGCACGCCAGCCCCTTGGCGGCGCTCGGCGGTGTGGACGCCGGTGGCCAGAACGTCCACGTCGCCGAGTTGTCAGCGGCGTTCTGCCGGCGACATGACGTCACCGTGTACACCCGCAGGGACGCACCTGAGCAGCCGGAGCGCGTGCGCACGCAGCGCGGGTTCGAGGTCGTGCACGTCCCCGCCGGACCACCGCGTCCGGTGCCGAAGGACCGGCTGCTGCCGCACATGGGCGACTTCGCCCGTTACCTGGCGAAGGAGTGGCGTGTCCGGCCACCGGATGTGGTGCACGGGCACTTCTGGATGTCCGGCCTTGTGTGCGTCCTCGCGGCGCACGACCTCCATCTCCCCGTCGTGCAGACCTTCCACTCGCTCGGTGTGGTGAAGCGCCGCCACCAGGGCGCACAGGACACCAGTCCGCCCGAACGGATCGGCATCGAGCGCCTCGTCGGGCGCGAGGCCGCCCGGATCTGCGCCACCTCCACGGACGAGGTGTTCGAGTTGATGCGCATGGGTTTGCGGCGCACCGCCATCTCGGTCGTGCCCTGCGGCGTGGACACCGAGCTGTTCTGCCCCACCGGGCCGCGGCACGAGCGGGGCAGGTCTGCTCGCGTCGTCGCCGCAGGCAGGCTGGTGCCGCACAAGGGCTTCGACATCGCGATATCCGCGCTGCTCGCGCTTCCCGACACCGAACTGGTGATCGTCGGAGGTCCGGAGCGGGGACGATTTGAAGATGATCCCGAGGCGAAACGCCTCGCCGCGCACGCCCGCAGGCTGGGCGTCGCGGACCGCGTCCACATGGTCGGGCCGGTGGCGCACAGCGACATGCCCGCTCTGCTGCGCTCGGCCGACGTGGCCGTGTGCGTGCCCTGGTACGAGCTGTTCGGCATGGTGCCGCTGGAGGCCATGGGGTGCGCGATCCCCGTTGTGGCGGCGGCCGTCGGCGGCTTGACCGACACGGTCGTCGACGGGGTCACCGGTGTGCACGTGCCGCCGCGCGATCCCGAAGCGCTCGCCCGCGCGCTGCGCGTCCTGCTGCCGGACCGCGCCCGACGCGACGCCTTCGGCCTCGCGGGGTGCGACCGAGCGCACGCGCGCTACACCTGGGACCGGGTCGCGATCGACACGCTTCGCGTCTACGAGAGGTCGGGGGCGAACACGGCCAGTTCCTCCGGGATCACGGTGGAGCGGTCGCGATGAGCACCGGATCGGCCTCGGATCTGGACACCGGGTCCACATCGGACTGTCCGAGCACCTCCACCTCATTGTCCACTCCGGACGTTGTGATCGTCGCGAACGGACGCGTTTCGTGAACCCCGTCGTGGTGAGTGACGTCCTGCTCGACGTGGAGGCCGGGACACGGCGGCCGAGGAAACGTCCTGACCCGGCCGGAGGTTGCGAATCCGCCCGAACGGGTACGGATCCGGCCAGGAGGCGGTGGGGATGAGCCATGCGGAGGAGTCGGAGCAGGAGCGGCTTGCGCGCAACTTCAGCGAGCTGCTGCAGGAACTGCGGGTCGCGCAGGCGGGAGTGCAGATCCTGTTCGGGTTCCTGCTGTCCATCGCGTTCACGGACCGGTACTGGCGTCAGAGCGGGTACGTGCACGCGACGCATCTGATCACCATCCTGTTCGCCGCGGCGTCGGTGGCGCTGCTGACCGCTCCGGCGGCGTGGCACCGGGTCCTGTTCCGGCAAGGCAGGCGGGTGGAGATCGTCGACACGGGCAGTCGCTTCGCGGTAGCGGGTATGGCGTGCCTCGGGGCAGCGATGGTCGGCACCGTGCTGCTTCTCGTGGAGGTCGTGCTCGGCGGCTGGCCCGCCGTGGCACTCGGCACGCTGGCCGCCCTCGCGTTCGGGGTGCTGTGGTTCGCCTGGCCCGCACGAGAGCGCCGCCGCCCCGCCAACGATCGCGGACGGCGGGACGACGGCTGCGCGATCAAGGACGAAGCAGCACCTTGACGGCCCCGTTCTGCTTCTTCTGGAACATCTCGTAGGCACGGGGCGCGTCCTGGAGAGGCAACCGGTGCGTCGCGAAGTCCTCGGTGCCCAGCGGGTCGTCGTCGCCGAGCAGAGGGATGATGTCGTCCACCCACCGCTTCACGTTCGCCTGACCCATGCGCAACTGGATCTGCTTGTCGAACATCGTGAGCATCGGCATCGGGTCGGCCATGCCGCCGTAGACGCCGATGATGGAGATGGTCCCGCCACGCCGGACGATGTCGATGGCGAGGTGCAGGGCGCTCAGCCGGTCGACGCCCGCCTCGCGCATCAGCCTGGAGGCCAACGCGTCGGGCAGCAGGCCCGTCACCTGTTGCGCGATCTTCGCCACCGGTGCGCCGTGCGCTTCCATGCCCACCGCGTCGATCACCGAGTCCGGCCCGCGGCCACCGGTGAGATCGCGGATCGCCTCGACGAGGTCCTTGTCCTTGTCGTAGTCCCGCAGGTCCAGCGTGTGGATGCCGCGCGCCCGCGCACGGGTGAGCCGCTCGGGCACCAGGTCCACACCGATGACCGTGCCGACGCCCTGCTGCAGCGCGATGCGTCCCGCCATGTCGCCGATCGGCCCCAGACCCAGCACGACCACGCTTCCGCCCTGCGGCACGTCCGCGTACCGGACCGCTTGCCACGCCGTCGGGAGCACATCGGAGAGGTAGACGAACCGGTCGTCCGGCGGCCCCTCGGGAACCTTGATCGGCAGTGTGTTGCCGAATGGCACCCGGAGGTACTCCGCCTGGCCGCCCGGCACCTCGCCGTAGAGCTTGGTGTAGCCGAACAACGCCGCGCCCATGCCCTGGTCCCGCACCTGCGTCGTCTCGCACTGCGAGTGCAGCCCCTGCCCGCACATGAAGCAGGTGCCGCAGGACACGTTGAACGGGACGACCACGCGGTCACCGGCGCGCAGCTCGGTGACATCGCCGCCCACCTCCTCGACGATCCCCATGGGCTCGTGACCCAGGATGTCGCCCTCGCCGAGGAACGGGCCCAGGACCTCGTACAGGTGCAGATCGGATCCGCAGATCCCGGTCGAGGTGATGCGGACGATCACGTCGGTGGGATCCTTGATCGCGGGATCGGGCACGGTGTCGACCCGGACGTCACGTTTGCCGTGCCAGGTGACCGCCTTCATGAGCGCCTCCAAGTGATCGCTGATGTCTTCCGGGCGTTCCCGCAACGGCGAGGGGTAAACCGCTGTCATTGCGGGGTAGCCGAGATCGTGGCCACTTCGGGCCGGCCGTCCGGGCGGCAGGAACCTCCTACCCGGATCGCCGCGACGGACCCGCGGCCGCGCGAGGAGACGGTCGATCACGTGGGGCGTGACCGCGCGATCGTCGGATCGTCGCCGAGACGTGCCCGGCTGACTTCGAAAGGAACCAGTGACCAGTGGCGACCACCGCTCCATTGCCCGAAGAGCGCTCAGGCATGCCTTCGCGTGCTGTGGTGACCGGTTCCGACTCGGGCATCGGCCGGGCCGTCGCCGTAGCCCTCGCCCGTGAAGGGGCAGACGTCGGAATCACATACCACCGCGACGCGGAGGGCGCCGAGCGGACGGCAGCCGAGGTGCGCGAGACCGGAGTGCGCGCCGCCGTGCGTCAACTCGACCTCACCGACCTGCCTGCGGCGGCGGACGCGGTCGACGACCTCGCCGCGGAACTGGGCGGCATCGACGTGCTGGTCAACTGCGCGGGCACGGGGACCCGGCAACTCGCGGTGCAGATGGACTTCGCCGTGTGGCGCGACGTGCTGTCGGTGGACCTCGACGGCGCGTTCCTGTGCTCCCAGCGCGCGGCGCGGCACATGATCCGTGCCGGGCAGGGCGGGAGGATCATCAACATCACCAGCGTGCACGAGCACGCACCCCGTGTCGGGGCGGCGCCGTACTGCGCGGCCAAGGCCGGTCTGGGCATGCTGACCGAGGTGCTCGCGCTCGAACTCGCCGAGCACGACATCACGGTGAACTCCGTGGCGCCGGGGGAGATCTCCACACCGATGACCGGCCAGGAGGACACCGACCCGCGCGAGCAGCGGCGCCCCGGTGTGCCGCTCGGCCGTCCCGGACACGCGCACGAGGTCGCCGCGGTGGTGGCGTTCCTGGCCTCGCCCGCGGCGGCCTACGTCACCGGATCGTCCTATGTGGTCGACGGTGGAATGCTGCTGATGGGGCCGCAGGCGAGCGAACGGCTGACCGACGACGACTGGCGAGTGCCCTAGGAGGCGCACCATGTCCACCACCCCACGACGAACCCGACCACCGCTGTTGCACATCTACCTCAACGACCACCTCGCCGGAGCGACGGGGGGCGTGGACCTGGCCAAACGGCTGGCCCGCAACCACCGCAACACGCCGGCGGGGCCGGTGCTCGCGCGTTTCGCGCGCGAGGTCGCCGAGGACCGGCGGAGCCTGCTGAGGATCATGGCCGCGCTGGGCGCGGACGTGCAGCGTTACAAGCTCGTCATCGCCCGGGCGGGGGAGAAGGTCGGCCGGCTCAAGCTCAACGGGTACCTGCTGCGTCGCTCGCCGCTCAGCAGCGTGGAAGAGCTGGAGGCCATGCGCCTGGGTGTCGAGGGCAAGGCCGACTGCTGGCGCACGTTGCTGACCGTCGCCGACGGCGACCCGCGTCTCGACGTGATCGAGCTCGAGACGTTGCTCGTGCGCGCGCGCAGCCAGTCGGACACCCTGCAGGAATTGCGGACGGCTGGTGCGGCAGAGGTCTTCAGCGGCATCGCGGTTTGAGGCCGCCCGGTCGCCCGTCCACCGAGTACCCCGCACCTGAGAGCCGGGAGGCATCATGACCGACCTGTCCGCACCCCCCGCGGAGGCCCTGAGCATCCACAGCCCCGCCGACGGGCGGTTCGTGGGGTGGCTGCCCGCCGCCTCGCATCAGGAGGTCGCGAGCGCGTTGGACGCCGCGCGCGCCGTCGCACCCGTGTGGGGCCGTCGCGCGCCGGCGGAACGCGCAACGCTGCTGCACCTGGCGGCGTCCGACCTGCGCGAGCAGGTCGATGAGCTCGCGGACACCGTCGTGGCGGAGACCGGGCGGTCGCCGGTCTCGGCGCGAGAAGGCATCGAGGCAGGCGCGTCCACTCTGGACCAGTACGCGGAGCTCGGTCCCGTTCGGGGCGGTCGCAGCCTGCTCGGCGCGAGCGACGCCACCGATTTCATGATCCCCGAACCGCGTGGGGTCGTCGTCGCGCTGACGCCGTGGAACGACCCGGTGGCCGTGGCATGCGGACTGCTCGGCGCGGCCCTGGTCACCGGGAACGTGGTGATCCACAAACCCAGCGAGCGCTGCCCCCACCTCGGGATGCAGTTGGGCCAGGTGCTCGGCGAGCACTTCCCCGAAGGGGTGCTGCAGACGCTGCTCGGCGACGGCCGCGTGGGTGCGCTGCTGGGCGGGGACCACCGGGTCGACGTGGTCGCACACGTCGGCAGCACGGCCACCGGCCGCTCGATCGCCGCGGCCACGGCTCGCACGGGAGCCAAGGCGTTGCTGGAGAACGGCGGGAACGACCCCGTGGTCATCGACTCCGATGTGGACCCGGCATGGGCCGCCGAGCAGACCGCGGTCGGCGCGTTCACCAACGCCGGGCAGATGTGCACGTCGGTGGAACGGGTGTACGTGCACCGTGCCGTCGCGGACGAGTTCTTGGACGCCCTGTGCTCGCAAGCCCGGCGCTGGAACGCCGACCCGCAGCCGTTGGTCGACACCCGGCAGCGCGAGCACGTGCACTCCCAGGTGCTGGAGGCTGCCGAAGCGGGTGCGGAGCTGCTCGTCGGGGGACGGTTGCCCGACCGCGACGGGGCCTACTACCCGGCGACCGTGCTCACCGGCTGCACGCCTGGCATGCGCGTCATGCGGGAGGAGACGTTCGGACCGGTGGCCGCGGTGCGCGTCGTGGACGACTTCGACCAGGCGCTCGCCGAGGCGTGCGACGACGCGTACGGTCTCGCCGCCACGGTGCTGACGGGATCGATGGCCCATGCGCAGCAGGCGTGGCGGGCGTTGCAGGTGGGCACGGTGAAGGTCAACGCCGTGTTCGGAGGTGCCCCTGGTGGCGCGGCACAACCGCGCCGGGCCAGCGGGACCGGTTTCGGCTACGGACCGGAACTGCTCGACGAGATGACCACGATCAAGGTCGTGCACCTCGAACCCGCGCCGCCGCGGCGATGACGCCGTGGACGACCGGGAGGCGTTGCGCGATCTGCTCGCGCGGGAACGCCGCAGCACGCAGGACCGGATCGCCTCGCTGTCGCGCCAGGTCGACGCGATCGTCGAGTCGTCGGCGTACACGAGCAACGACGACGAGCACGACCCGGAGGGCGTGACCATCGCCTTCGAGCGAGCCCAGATGCAGGCGCTGCTCAGGCAAGCGCGCGCTGATCTCGAGGATCTCGACGAGGCCGACGAACGATTGCGTGCCGGCAGGTACGGCGTCTGCGAGCAGTGCGGCAGGCCGATCGCCCTGGCGCGGCTGGAGGCGTTGCCGGCGACACGGATCTGCATCGACTGCGCGAACCGGCCGCGCCGCCGCCGATGAGCGTCAGGCCGCGATGGTGGCGTGCATCTCCCAGAGGAGGATCTCGGCCGGTTCGGTCGCGGTGACCTTCTGCCCACCGGTCGCGGTGAACCGCACCGCGTCGCCCGCGTTCAGCGCCCCCGCGGCCTCCAGCGTCACGCTGCCGCGCGGGACGAACAGGTGCAGGAACGGAGCTTCGGGGAGCTCCACGGTCTGGCCGGTCTGCAGCCGGGTGGCGTAACGGTTCTTGATGCGGATCGCGGCCGCGCCGTCGTGGGCCTCCATGCCGGACGCGACGGGTACCAGACCGCCTGCCAGGAGCTCGTTCTCGATCTCCAGTTGCAGATGCTGACCGCGATCTCCCAGCAGGTGCTGAACAACCTCGAAGCCGAGTAGTGCTCCCAGGTCGCAGCCAGAGGGTGGCGGGACCGCAGGTGGGCTGCAGCAGCGCGTCGACGCGAACCAGCAGTTCCTCCATCACGAGGATGTACCCCACCGCCACTCCTGCCGACGGCCCGACCGGCAGGTCGTCACAGCACCTGTGCTGATCGTGGTGGAGACGAACGCCCAGACCGCGCGTCACGAGGCCTTTCTGCTGGAGCCGGACATCGCGTCGGCCACGGCCTTGCGGAGCTCGTCGGCGTTCATCTTCGAACGACCGGGGACGCCGAGTTCCCGAGCCCGCTTCTCGAGCTCTGCCTTGCTCAGCCCGGAGAGGTCCTCGACCGGCTTCTTCTTCGCGGAACGCCCGCGGCCCTTGACCCCCTCGACGCTGCGGCGCAGCGCCTCCATCAG
>DASYMV010000083.1:0-2804 GCA_036008865.1 Pseudonocardiaceae bacterium
CGCGTGGCGACATGGTGATCGTCACGCTGCCCGACCTGGGCGGCCGGCCGGTCGAGGAGATCGCGCTGCGCCTGGGGCGCGAGTGGAAGGTCGGCGCCAACGCGGCGGTTGGCGACGCCGCCCGCAACGCCGGCGTCGTCATCCTCGTGGTGCCGAAGGAGACCTCCAGCGACGGGCGCGGTCACTGCCGCATCGAGACGGGGCAGGGCACCGAAGGCTTCCTCACCGACGCCACGTCCGCCTCGATCTGCCGGTCGGTCACCGAGCAGTTCATCGCGCGAGACTATGACGGGGCGATCGCACAGCTCGCGGCCGTGGTGGCCGACCGGTATGCCGCCGAGTTCGGGGTCGGGCTGGACGGGGCTCCCCGGGCGGCTCAGCGGCCCCAGGGATCGCCGCGCGGCGGCAGTGGTGGCCTGCCGATCTGGGCGGTCCTGCTGCTCTTCATCGTGCTGCCCATGATCCTGTCACGCGGGCGCCGCCGCCGTGGATGCGTCGGATGCATCCCGATCCCTTTCGGCGGGCCCTCCTTTGGCGGAGGATTCAGCCGTGGTGGATGGAGCGGCGGTGGCGGATTCGGCGGGGGAGGCGGCGGCGGATTCGGGGGCTTTGGCGGTGGCGGTGGATTCAGCGGTGGTGGTGGAGGGTCGAGCTGGTGATGACTCCCTGGCCCATGCCGCGCCTTCGAGTACCCAACCTGCAGAACGGGAAGGCTTGTTGATGGCGAAGACCACGATGTCCCTGGACGACCTCGTCAAGCAGCTGCACGACGTGCACGAGCCCGGCCTGCAGGCCGTGGTGCTCTACGGGTCGGCGGCCAGCGAGGAGTCGGTGGCCGGGCATTCCGACCAGAATGTGCTCGTCATCGTGCACACGCTGGAGCTGTCGACGCTGCGCAGGCTCGGACAGACTGCGCGGGCCTGGCAGGAGTCGGGCAATCCGCCGCCGCTGACGCTGACGCTGGACGAGTGGAAGCGCTCCGCCGACATCTTCCCGATGGAGTATGCCGACATCCTGGAGCGGCACCGGGTGCTGGACGGCACCCTGCCACTCGACGGCATCTACATCGACACGGCGCACCTGCGGCTGCAGACGGAGCAGGAGGCGATGGGCAAGCTGCTGCGGTTGCGTCGAGGGGTGATGACCGCGGGCACCGACGCGAAGCGGCAGGCCGAACTGCTTCGGGCGAGCTACAGCGCACTGCTCGTGATCTTTCGCGCCGTGCTCCGCCTGCATGGAGTCCGGCCGCCGCGCGATGCGCAGGCCGTGATCCAGGCGGTGGCCGCGCGCTGCGGATTCGACGGAGGCGCGTTCGAGCGTGTCGCGGAGCTGGTACGGGGCAGTGCCATCCCCGAGCGCGACACGGAGGCGGTGCTCACCGGGTACGTACGTGGGATGGACGCGCTGGTGATGCACCTGGACCGATATGCACCGCCACCGGCGGCCTGATCTCCACCTGACACTTTTCCTTTCGAGGACGCTCATGAACTCAGCACTCTCCCCGCGGCTCTCCGGCGCGACGCCCTCTCTGTCGTCGCGCGCGCGGTCCCGGCCGCGGCCGAGCTTTCGCGCCCTGGTGCTCGCGTTGCCGCTGGCGCTCGCGCTGCAGGCCTGTGGCTACAACAGCATCCAGTCGTACGACGAGCAGGCCGCGCAGGCCAAGCAGAACATCGACGCGCAGCTGCAGCGCCGTGCGGACCTGATCGGCAACCTGGTCGCCACGGTGAAGGGCTTCGCGCAGCAGGAGAGCGAAGTGCTCACGCAGATCACGCAGGCACGCGCGGGATTGTCGGGCGCGCTGCAGCGTCCCGGCGGGTCGGACCCGACGGAGCTGGCGAACGCCAACCAGCAGCTCACGAACGCGCTGGGACGCATCAGCGTGGTCGTCGAGGCATATCCGGAGCTTCGCTCCAACGAGAACTTCCTGCGGCTGCAGGACGAGCTCGCGGGCACCGAAAACCGCATCGCGGTGGCGCGCACCGATTACAACGAGAAGGTGCGGCAGTACAACGAATACATCCGGAAGTTTCCGGCGGTGATGACGGCAAAGGCGACGGGCGCGAAGCAGCGCGCGTACTTCGAGGTCACCGATGCTGCGGCACGCTCGGCACCGACGGTCGATTTCAGCAAGCCGTCGACTCCGGCCGCACCGGCCCGGCCAGCGGCACCGCCGCGGTAGCACGTCGAACTGCAGACCGCGGGTCGGGTTCACGCGGAGGCGCGAAGAACGGCAACTGCCGTAAGCAGCACACCGCCGTAAGCGGATAAGGCACCGATAGAAACAGATGACAAAGCGGATACAACACAATCAAAATGTGCTGTATCCGCTTTGGTTATCAGTTCTTATCTGTTTCTATCCGCTTACGGCGGTTCGCTGTTCTTCGAATCAGTTCAGGCGATTCTTCTCGTACAACAGGTTTCTCGGCGCGATCCGCCACTCGTACCAGCGGTACACCGCCTGGCCGTTGTTAACCGCGGGGTCGATGCGGTCCGTCTTGAGGCGGGCGCGGATCTTGACGCCGATCACCCTGTTGCCGTCGTTCGTCGTGTCGGCATCGAGGCCGTTGTACTGGTCCGCCTCGATGTTGTTCACGAAGAGCAGCGAGGTCTCCCACGCCTCCGCGTTCGAGGCCATCACCTGGGCGATCGGCTGTCCCGAGGCCGTGAACGACTCGGCGCGCATGATGTTCTTCGTGGGCACGTCCCGCCAGTAGACGACGGCCTTGAGCGTCTGCACGCTCGTACCGGAGCGCGTGAGCAGCAGGTTGGCCAGTCCCGAATCGCGGCCGAGGAACAGGTTGACG
>DASYMV010000084.1:0-6667 GCA_036008865.1 Pseudonocardiaceae bacterium
GCCACCGTGAGCGGTTGCAGGTAGAGCAGCAGCAGCGCGGCCGGCACGCACAGCACTCGTTCCGGCGTGCCCGCCGCGCCGAACAGCCAGCCGCCGGTCACGACGGCGAGGGCCGCGACGCCGAGGGCGGACACCACGCCGACCCACAGCGCATCGACCGCCGAGCGCTGCAGCAGCAGTGCGGATCCGTTGTCGGTCAGCACGAAGGCGATCGGCACCAGGAACGCCGGCAGCGTGTACTTCCAGGTCTGCCACATGGTTCTCATCACCGCGCCGCCGGTGATCGCCGCCGCGGCCACGGCTGCCAGCGCGGTCGGCGGAGTCACCTCCGACAGCACGGCGTAGTAGAAGATGAACATCGCCCGCTCGGCGTCCGCCACGCCCAGTTCTCCGAGCGCCGGTCCGATCACGACCCACGAGATGATGAACGACGCCGTGACGGGCACCGCGAGCCCGAGGACTCCGACCGCGACGGCGGCGAACAGAACCGTCAGCACGAGCACCGCGGTCGGGTTCGACGACAGCGCGCGCGCCCCGTGGACCAAGGCCGAGGCGAGCACCTGTCCCAACCCGGTCTTGGTGATCGTCGAAGTGATGATCCCCGCGGCCGCGCACACCGCGATCACCGGAAGCGCGCTGCGCACACCCGTCGCCAGTGCGTCGGCGAGCGAGTGGAGCCATTCCCGGACGGACGCCAGAGGCCGGTCCCGGTTCGCGACCAGCCGCGCGATCAACGACAACGACGCGGCCACGGCGCTCGCGTAGACGACGGCGGCGAACGGTGGGATGTCCAGCGCCAGGAACAGCACGATGATGCCGAGCGACACGAAGTGGTAGCCGCCGCGAAGCAGCAGGCGCCAAGCGCTGGGGGAGTCGACCTCGACCGGTTTGGCGCCGAACCGCCGGGCGTCCGCTTCGACCGCGAGCACGATGCCGAGGTAGTACAGCAGCGTCGGAACCGATGCCCAGACCAGGACTTGCAGGTATGAGGTCTGCAGGTACTCCGCGATGATGAACGCCGCGGCGCCCAGTGTCGGCGGCGAAAGGATCGCACCGATGCCCGATGCGGCGAGCAGGCCGCCCGCGTTCTCGCGCGGGTAGCCGGCCTTGCGCAGCATCGGCCAGGTCACCGCGCCGAGGCTCACCGTGGTCGCCGTGCCGGATCCCGACACCGTGCCGAGCAGGAAGCCGGACAGGGCGGCGGTGCGTCCCGGTGCGGTCCGGGAGTTGCGGAACGCGGCGAAGCTGATGTCCACGAAGAACTTGCCCGCGCCGGAGGAGTCCAGCACTGCGCCGTAGATCGTGAACAGCACGATGTAGGTCGCGGCGACGTCGAGCGGGGTGCCGTAGAACCCGCTCGCGTCGTTGTAGAGCGCGTTCACGATCTGGCTGAAGTCCACGCCAGAATGCGCGACGGCCCAGCTCTGCGGCAGGTAGCCGCCGTAGTAGGAGTACGCCAGGAACGCCAGGCACACGATCGGCAAGATCAGGCCGGTGGAGCGTCGGCACGCCTCCAGGACGAGCACCAGCAGCAGTCCGCCCGCGACGATGTCCAGCGTGGAGAGCTGTCCCTGCCGGTCGAGGAACGCGTTGTACCCGCCGAGCACCGGGTAGAGGCCGACCAGCAGCGCCACCAGTGCCAGCGCCTGGTCCAACAGCCCTGGATCGTCCGGTTCCACGCGACGGCGCAGCGGGCGGTAGTTGAGGAAGACCAGCGGCAGGGTGAGACCGAGGAAGATCACCAGGTAGAACTGGTTGCCCTTGGCGAACGGGTCGAACACCTGCTTGAGCACGAGCA
The DNA here is from genome assembly GCA_036008865.1 of Pseudonocardiaceae bacterium. Taxonomy (GTDB): domain Bacteria; phylum Actinomycetota; class Actinomycetes; order Mycobacteriales; family Pseudonocardiaceae; genus DASYMV01. Next base: position 1,799 of record DASYMV010000084.1, read on the forward strand.
GCGCGATGACCAGTGCGGCCACTCGCACGCCCAGCTCCCATCGCCGGGACAACCTCCTCGAAGGGCGCTCCTCGTCGTACTCCGCGACGAGTTCGGCCACGTCCGGCTTCTCGTCGGGCGACGAGCTGACGCGCTCGGCGGAGCTGGCCACGCGCACCCCCAAACGATCAGGCGACCGCTCGCACGCTACCCGTGACACACGTCACGAAAATAGTCTCAACGGGCGATCTCGCCGTCCGGGCACCTCGGTGGGCGGTTCGCAAACCTGTCGAGTGCACCGTCCTGACGCAGGATTGTCGGATGCACGGTCCCGAGCTGTTCGTGTTGTTCCTCGGCGCGCTCGTCCTCACCGCTGTGGCGAGGCGACTGGGCTGGTCGTCACCGTTGCTGCTGGTCACCGCCGGTCTGCTCGTGTCGTTCATCCCCGGTCTGCCCGAGTTCACGCTCGAACCGGAACTGATCCTGGTCCTCGTCCTGCCCCCGCTGCTGTACTCGGCCGCCCTCGACAGCTCGTACTTGAACATCAAGGCGAACCTGCGCCCCATCGCGCTGCTCGCCGTTGGGCTGGTGCTGGCCACGACCGTGGTGGTCGGTGCGGTCGCACACCTCGTGCTCGGGCTGCCGTTCGCGGCGGCACTGGTGCTCGGCGCGGTGGTGGCTCCGCCGGACGCGGTCGCGGCGGTCACGATCGGCCGGCGCCTGGGGCTTCCGCGCCGCGCGATGACGCTGCTCACCGGGGAGAGCCTGATCAACGACGCCTCGGCACTGACCGCGTACAAGGTCGCAGTGGCCGCCGCGCTGGGTGCCGGGTTCTCGTGGGGCCGCGGTGCGCTCACGTTCGTCATCGCCGCGGGTGGTGGCGTCCTCATCGGGCTGGCCGTCGGTGTGGTCATGACGGCGATCCGCAAGCGGCTCGGTGACGGTGTGCTGGAGACCGCCCTGGGCCTGCTGGTGCCGTTCGGCGCGTACATGGCGGCCGAACAGGTCACCGCCTCAGGGGTGCTCGCCGTCGTGGTCGCCGGTCTCCACATCGGGCACAACTCCCCGAGCGCCGCGTACTCCACGCGCTTGCACGACGCGGCGGTGTGGCGCTCGATCGACGTGCTGCTCGAGGCACTGGTGTTCGCCCTCATCGGGTTGCAACTGCGGTCGATCATCGGTCACGCGGAAATCAGCCCTGGACTGCTCGCCGCGGCGGGAGCCGTCCTCGTGGCGACCATCGTGGTCAGGTTCGTGTGGATGTATCCCGCCGCCTACCTGGCCGTGTGGTTGTTCCCGCGGATCCGGGAGAAGGAGGGAGTGCCCGACCCCCGGCAGGTCACCATCATCGCCTGGGCGGGCATGCGCGGCGTCGTGTCGCTGGCCGCCGCCTCGGCGATCCCCAGGGAGCTGCCCGGCAGGAACGTGATCCTGCTCTGCACGTTCGCGGTGGTCATCGGGACACTGCTCCTCCAGGGCACGACCCTCCCGTGGCTGATCACCAAGATCGGCGTCCGGACGAACGAGGAGCAGCACGACGCGCTCGCCGAGGCCGAGGTGCAGCACAACGCGGCGAAGGCCGCCGTCGAGCGGCTGGAAGAGCAGGTCACGAACGGGGACCAGACCCCGGAGCACATGGTCGACCGGTTGCTGATGCAGGCCGAGCACCGGGACAACGCGGCGCGGGAGCGCCTGGGGCGACAAGACGAGGAGAGTCCCGCCGCGGCCTACCGCAGGCTTCGCCGCACGATGCTGGACGCCGAGCGCCAGGTGTTCGTCGAGGCACGCGACCGCGGCGAGATCGACGACGCGGTGCTGTTCCGCGTACTACGAGAGCTCGACCTCGAGGAAGCGGCACTCTCCAGGGAGTAGCCGGTCGGCTGTGCACCGTGACGGCGCCACCCACTTCGCCCTACGGTGGCTTCGACGTTGCGGCGAGCAGCGGAGGTTGCCGCCGTCGTGGTGATCGAGGAGGTCGACGATGGTGCGCGCAGCTCTGACCGCCAGACTCGCGGGAGTGACGATGTCCGTCATGGCCGCGATCGCCGTTGCGGTCCTGCCCTCGGCGTCGGCGGCGGACGAGTCGTCCGGCGCCGACGCGCAGACTTACCGCCCGAGCGGTCCGATCGTGATCGGGCACCGCGGCACGGCGGGCTACCGCCCGGAGCACACGCTCGCGTCGTACGAACTGGCGGCGCGGATGGGTGCCGACTACATCGAGCCCGACCTGGTCTCCACGAAGGACGGCCGGCTCGTCGCCCGGCACGAGAACGAGATCGGTGGCACGACCGACGTCTCTGCGCACCCCGAGTTCGCGGCGCGCAAGGCCACCAAGATGATCGACGGCGCCCCGGTGACCGGCTGGTTCACCGAGGACTTCACGCTCGCCGAGCTGAAGACGCTGCGGGCGAAGGAGCGGATCCCGGAGGTCCGGCAGCACAACACCGTCTACGACGGCCGCTACGAGGTGCCGACCTTCCAGGAGGTCGTCGACCTGGCGAGGCGGATGTCGCGGGAGCTGCACCGGGAGATCGGCATCTACCCGGAGACCAAGTACCCCACCTACTTCCGCAAGGCCGGTCTCGCGCTGGAGCCGAAGCTGGTCGACGCGCTGAACCGCAACGGACTGAACCGGCGCGACGCCAAGGTCTTCGTGCAGTCGTTCGAGGTGTCGAACCTCGAAGACCTCAACGAGAAGCTCCGCGTCCCCCTGGTGCAGCTGATCGACGGCAGCGGCGCGCCGTTCGACTTCGTCGACTCGGGCGACAAGCGGACCTACGACGACCTGCTCACCCCGGCCGGGCTGAAGGAGATCGCGACGTACGCCGACGGCATCGGGCCGTCGAAGGACCGCATCATCCCTCGTGACGCCGCAGGCTTGCTGAAGCAGCCGACCGACGTCGTGAAGGACGCGCACGCCGCGAAGCTCGTCGTGCACCCGTTCACCTTCCGGAACGAGAACACCTTCCTGCCCGCGAACTTCCGCTCGTCGGCGGACCCCGCGGACTACGGCAGGGCGTTCGACGAGTACGCGGCCTACTTCGCCACCGGCATCGACGGCCTGTTCAGCGACAACTCCGACACGGCGGTCGCCGCCCGCACGGAGCTCAAGTCCGGGGGTCGTTGAGCCGAGCGTCAGCCGAGCATGTCGTGGCGGACGATCGTCTGCTCGCGGCCAGGACCGACACCGATCGCGGAAATGCGGGCACCGGAGATGGACTCGAGGTGCTCCACGTACGCACGCGCGTTCGCGGGAAGCTCCTCGAAGGTGCGGCAACCGCTGATGTCCTCGAACCAGCCGGGAAGCTCCTCGTACACCGGAACGGCGTGGTGCACGTCGGTCTGCGTCATGGGCATCTCGTCCACGCGCTGACCGTCCACCTCGTAGCCGACGCAGACCGGCACCTTCTCCAGGCTCGACAGCACGTCGAGCTTGGTGAGGAAGAAGTCGGTGATCCCGTTGACCCGCGCCGCGTAGCGGGCGACCACGGCGTCGAACCAGCCGGTGCGCCGCGAACGGCCGGTGGTGACACCGAACTCGCCACCGGTCTTGCGCAGGTACTCGCCCATGTCGTCGTTCAGCTCGGTCGGGAACGGGCCGGAGCCGACGCGCGTCGTGTACGCCTTCAGGATGCCGATCACCGTGGTGATGCGCGTGGGCCCGATGCCCGAGCCCGCCGCGGCACCGCCTGAGGTCGGGTTCGACGACGTGACGAACGGGTACGTGCCGTGGTCGACGTCGAGCAGCGTGCCCTGCGAGCCTTCCAGCAGGACGGTCTCGCCGCGCTCCAGCGCCTGGTTCAGCAGCAGGCGGGTGTCCGCGATCCGGCTGGCGAACTTGGTCCCGTGCTCGAGCACGGTGTCCACGACCTGGCCGGGGTCGAGCGCGTTGCGGTTGTAGACCTTGACCAGCACCTGGTTCTTGAAGTCCAGAGCGGCCTCGACCTTCTGGCGCAGGATCTTCTCGTCGAGCAGGTCCTGCACGCGCACGCCGACGCGAGCGATCTTGTCCTGGTAGGCGGGGCCGATGCCGCGGCCGGTCGTGCCGATCTTGGCCTTGCCGAGGTACCGCTCGGTGACCTTGTCGATGGCCACGTGGTACGGCATGATCAAGTGCGCGTCGGCCGAGATCAGCAGTCGGCTGGTGTCGACGCCTTGGCCCTCCAGGCCGGACAGTTCGTCCAGCAGCACACCGGGGTCCACCACGACGCCGTTGCCGATCACGTTGGTGACCCCGGGAGTCAGAATGCCCGAGGGGATCAGGTGCAACGCGAAGTTCTTGCCGTCCGGCAGGACGACGGTGTGGCCCGCGTTGTTGCCGCCCTGGTAGCGGACGACCCACTGGACGCGCTCACCGAGCAGGTCGGTGGCCTTGCCCTTGCCCTCGTCGCCCCACTGGGCACCGATCAGCACGACGGCCGGCATGTGAAACTCCAAGAGGTAGGACGGGGTAGAGCAAATGCCGGTGCACGAGGGTAGACCAGGAGCTGAAGGTGCGCGGAATCGTACTGGCCTGCAGAAACGCAGATCATGACAGTGAGTCGCGATTGATCACTGCACGTGACGACATTGAGGTCCGAAGCGTGCCAGAACGGCCCGGAAAACCGCACGTGGACCCGGTGCTCGCGAATTTGGGTGACAAGCGTCTCGTCGTGATGGGGACCGACGCGGACCTGGCAGCGGTCGTGCTGCGACTGCTGCGCACCGAACGGCTCGCCGAGATCCCGGTCGGCTACGTGCCGGTGGAGACCGATTCGGTGGTGGCGAACCTGTGGCACCTGCCGACGGACCCCGGTCGCGCGCTCGATCTGGCGCTGAGCGGTGACGCCGATCGCGTGCCTCTGGTGCGCGACGACGTCGGCGGAGTGCTGCTGGGTCTCGGTGTGCTGG
>DASYMV010000085.1:0-21093 GCA_036008865.1 Pseudonocardiaceae bacterium
TCGTGCTCATGCTGAGCAGGTTGGCGTTGAGCACGTGGTCGCCGAGGTCCTGCTTGTACTTGTCACCGGTCTTGGCCGACGGGGGCAGGGCCTCCATGAAGTCCAGGTTGCCGCTGATCAGATCCTGGTAGGCGGTTTCCAGGCTCGAGTAGATCTTGATGTTCAGGTCCTTGAAGTGGACCTTGTCCTCACCCTGGTAGTCGTCGAACCGGGTCAGCTTGATCTCGGCGTTCGGCGTGCGGGACACGAACTTCAGCGGACCGTTGCCGATCGGCTTCGCCTCGAAGGCCTTCGGGTCGGCGAAGAAGGAGTCCGGGAGCGGGGAGAACGGCTGGTAGCCGATCTGGGTGGTGAACACGGAGAACGGCGCCTTCAGCGTCACCTTGAACTCGTAGTCGCCGACGACCTGCAGGCCGGACATCTTGTCCGTGGCGGGCTTGGCCTTCTCGTCCGCGGGGTGCACCTCGTCGTAGCCCTGGATCGCGTTGAAGAAGCTCGCGGCCTGCTGGGCGTTCGGGGCGTAGGCGCCGTAGTTCCAGGCGTCCACGAAGTTCTTCGCCTTGACCTCGGTCCCGTCGTGGAACTTCCAGCCCTTCTTGATGGTGATGTCGTAGACCTTGGCGTCGTCGGATTTGATCGACTCCGCCATCACGTTGTAGGTCTTGCCGTCCTCCGGCCGGTACGCGACCAGGCCGGCGTACAGGGCCTCGACGGCCTTGGATCCTCCGGCCTCGGTCGTGTTGGCCGGGAGCAGAGCGCTCTTCGGCTCGGTGCCGTAGATCGACACCGAGCCGTTCTCACCGCCACCGCCGGAACTCTGGTCGTTCCCACCGCCACCACAGGCGGACAACGTCATGGCCAGCACCACGGGTAGCGCGAACCATGAGACCGAGCGTGATCGCGACATGCGTCCCTCCACGTCCGACGACCCGCCCGCCGGTGAGCGCGCGCGCCGTAGCCCAACAGACGGCTTGCCGCCTGAAATGTGAATGGACGCTAACTGGCCGAATGGCCCCTGCCGCACGTGAACCAGTCACAGACCGGTCACGATGGATAACACTTGACAGTCGAGCGCTCAGGCCATCGACAACGCGATGCCGTCCAGGATGTCGTGTTCGCTGGTCACGAGCTCGGTGATCCCGGCGCGTTCGGCCAGTTGCTCCGCCAGCGTGCGAACCACGAGCGCACCCCCGCAGATGACGTCGACCCTGCCGGGGTGCATCGACGGGATGGACGCGCGCTGCTCGTGCGTCATCGACAGCAACGACTCGGTGGTCTCGCGGATCTGGTCGAGCGAGAGCCGGGCGAGGTGGGTCTCCTCCGGGTCGTACCGCGGAAGGTCCTTGGCGATCGCCGCAAGGGTCGTGACGGTGCCCGCCACGCCGATCCAGGTGCGCGCCTTCGCGACCGGCACGGCGTCGAACGCGGCGCCGAGCACGTCGGTCGTCACGGCGACCGCGGCGTCGATCTCGGCCGGTGCCGGCGGGTCGCTGTGCAGGCAGCGCTCGGTCAGGCGGACGCAGCCGATGTCGACCGATCGCGCCGCCTCCACGTCGCCGCTGACACCGTCCCACGTGCCGAGCACGAGTTCGGTGGAACCGCCGCCGACGTCCGCGACGAGGAACGGGCCGTCCTCGGGCTCGAGGTCGGAGACAGCGCCGATGAACGACAGCCGCGCCTCCTCGTCACCGGTGATCACCTCCGCCGGCGTGCCGAGGATCTGCTCCGTCATCGCGAAGAACTCGTCGCGGTTGGCGGCGTCCCTGGTGGCCGAGGTTGCCACCATGCGCACCCGCTCGGCGCCCTTGCGGCGCAGCACGGCGCTGTAGTCGACCAGCGCCGCTCTCGTCCGGGCCAGCGCCTCCGGCGCGAGCACGCCCGTCGCGTCGACTCCCTGCCCCAGCCTCACGACGCGCATCTCGCGGTGCACGTCGCGCAGCCAGCGGCTGCCGTCCTCGCGCACCGTCACGTCAGCGACCAGCAGACGGATCGAGTTCGTCCCGCAGTCGATCGCGGCCACCCGCGCCATCAGTCGTCCTCCTCGTCACCGGCCTTCACCGGCAACGGTAGGCGATCAGGACGCAGGGCAGCCGGGGGCCACCGCGGTTGTCGACGGCTCGTCCTTCGTCGTCGAGGTCCCGTCCGGCTTCGTGGTCGTGGTCTTGGTGCTCGTGACGGTCGTCGGGCAGCTCGGGTTGGTCGTCCTGCTCGTCGTGACCTTCGTCGTGGTGGCGCGGTCCGGCGAGGTTGTCCTGGTCGTCGTTGTCGTGGTCGTGGCGCCGTCCGGCGAGGTCGTCTTGCTCGTGGTCGTCGTGGTGGTGCCGTCGGCCGACGTCGTGGTCGTCGTCCCGTCGGACTTCGTCTCGGTCTTGGTCCCGTCGGGCTTCGTCGTGGTGGTGGTCCCGTCGGACTTCGTCTCGGTCGTCGTCCCGTCGGGCTTCGTCGTGGTGGTGGTCCCGTCGGACTTCGTCGTCGTGGTGGTCTCGTCGGACGACGTCGTCGTCGTGGAAGTCGTCGTGGTCGACGACGAGTTGCTGGGGGGCGGCGTGGCGCTCGACGAGGACGTCGGGCATCCCGGCGACGTGCTGGACGGCGGGCTGACCGACGAGGAGTTGCTCGGCGGCGAAGTGGTCGACGTCGGGCAACTCGGCGTGCTCACCGAAGGGGTGGTGCCAGGTGTGCTCGCCGAAGGGGTGGGCGTGGTGCCGGGCGTGGAGCCACCAGGCGGCGGGTTGCCCACCCCCGGAACCGTCGGGGTCGGCGGGTTCGACGGCGGCGGCGGCTGCGAGATGCCCGGCTGGAGCGGCGACCTGGTCGAGTCGTCGGCCGGGACGTAGACCTCGTCCGAACTCGGCAACGGTGTCACTCCGGCCGCGTAGGCGTCCGCCCACAGCAGCACGGTGCGGACGTATTCCTCGGAGCGGTTGTAGCGGAACACCGCCAGCGCGCGCTGCTCCGGCTTGCTGAGGTCGCCGCCACCCCCGCACAGGTAGTTGCCCGCGCCGACGGTCGCGTCGTAGATGTTGTTCGGGTTGCTTCGACCGTCGTTGTTGCCGTCCGCCGCGTAGCCGGCCCACGTCGACGGGATGAACTGCATCGGCCCGACCGCGCGGTCGTAGGCGGCGTTGCCGTCGAACGCACCGCCGTCGGTGTCGTTGATGACGGCCATGCCGGGGGCGCCGTTGAGCACCGGCCCGAGGATGGGGCTCGCCGTGTTGCCGTGCGCGTCGACGCGACCACCGCGGGCGTGGCCGGACTCGATGCGGCCGATGCCGGCGAGCAGGGACCAGTCGAGGTGGCAGTTGGGCCGGGTGATCGCGAGTTGCTTCTGCGCGTTCATGTACGCCTGGAGCATCACACCGGGGATGCCGAGCGGGCCCTGCGGCAACGAGTCCAACGGGCCGATGTTGTCGGCGAAGTCGGACGGGTGCTGCGCCTCGGCGAGCAGCGAGGCGCTGAGCTGGTCGGTCTCCGGGAGCCGCCCAGCGGGGCCGAGGGCGTCACCGCTGCCGTCGCCGGTACGGGCGCGCAACGCGGACAGGATGTCGCCGTTGCCCAACGGGCCGATGCCGATGCCCGACGTGCCGGCCACGTTCACCCAGTCGATTCCGACCGTGCCGGTGAGCACCGCAGGGGTGAGCATCGCCGCGACGACCGCGGCGACGACCCCACACTGGCGAGGTGACATCCCGGACGACTTCGCCGCCGCTCTCCTCGCCTTGCGGTTGGCTTCACGTCTGTTCGGCACTGCCACCGACACCCACTCCCCGAGCCTCGTTGCGGCGCGCCACGTCTCTCCCGCGAACGCCCTCGCTCTGCCCCACTCAGCCTGCCTCATCCACAACGCAGTGTCACGGGTACGACAACCCCGCCACCGAGGTCTCATGTCTAGCGAAGAGGGGGTCAAGCTTCTGTGCGGTGATTTTTCACCGTTGACTCCGTCGATGATGGGCACGATCCAGAAGCCCTTCAACGACCGAAATGGGGGAGTCCCCGGAACAGGTCAGGCGCAGTCCCCGCTCGGCCACGTCTCGCGCAACCGCTCGAGCGCTTCGTCACCGAACGGGTTGACCCCGGTGCCCACGGCCAGGGAGTGCGCGACGTGCACGTGCAGGCACTTGACGCGGGTGGGCATCCCACCCGCGGTCACCTGCGTGCCAAGCGACTCGATGGCGTCGCGCTCGGCGAGGTATGCCTCGTGGGCACGCTGGTACGCCGCGGCCAGCTCGGGGTCCGTCTGCAGCCGCTCGGTCATCTCACGCATCAACCCGGAGCCCTCCAGCGTGCTGATCAGCGAACTCAGCCGCGGACAGGTCAGGTAGTACAGCGTCGGGAACGGCGTCCCGTCGTCCAGCCGGGGGCTCGTCCGGATCACCGAGGGATGCCCGCTCGGGCACCGCGCCGCGATGGCTCGCACGCCGCGCGGCGTCCGGCCCAGCTGCTCCGCGACGATGGCGAGGTCCGCCTCGCTGACCGTCATCATGCCGCCTCCGCGGGAAAGTCCACGTCGGCGGTCATCGCTTGCCCGCAACCGAGTCCCACAACTCTTCGTACCACGATTTGTTCGCGGCCGGCCGCGTCGCCGGCCTCTCCTGTTCGATCTTGCGCTCCTCGTCGCCGGGGAGCTGGACGATGTAGGGCGTTTCGCCCGGCCGCACGTAGTGCAGCCGGTTCCGCGCCTCGATTTCGAGCTGAGCGGGGTCGCTGAGCTGCTGCTTGCGCTGCTCCAGCGCCGCGACCTCGCCCTTGAGCTTCTCCTGCTGCTGGCTCACGACCCGCAGTTCATCGCGCTGAGCGAGGTAGGTGCGCAGCGGAACGGCGATGCTCAGCGCCAGCGCGCACAACACCATCGCGAGCATCGCCGCCCGGCGTGTGCCGGACATGCCGAACGCGCCACCCGTGCTCGCTCCGACCCGCTGTCGCGATCTCGCGCGGCTCGCCGAGGTCGTTCGGCGAGGACGGCCGGCCCGGCCCGCAGGCGTTCCGGAGCTCCGCCTGCGACGCCGGTCCCGATCGGGCTGCGCCATGTGGCTCAGGCTTCCGGCGTGTACCGCGGGAACGCCAGCTCGCCGGCGTAGCGCGCGGCGTCGCCGAGTGTCTCCTCGATCCGCAGGAGCTGGTTGTACTTGGCGGTGCGCTCGCCGCGGGCCGGGGCACCGGTCTTGATCTGACCCGCGCTGGTGGCGACGGCGAGGTCGGCGATCGTGGTGTCCTCGGTCTCGCCGGAGCGGTGGCTCATCATGCTCTTGTAGCCGTAAGAGGTGGCCAGCGCGACCGCGTCCAGCGTTTCGGACAGCGTGCCGATCTGGTTCACCTTCACCAGCAGCGCGTTGGCGGCGCGACGGCTGATGCCCTCCTCCAGCCGCTCCGGGTTGGTGACGAAGAGGTCGTCGCCGACGATCTGGACCTTCTCACCGAGTTCGGCGGTCAGCTGCACCCAGCCGTCCCAGTCGTCCTCGGACAGCGGGTCCTCTATGGACACCAGCGGGTAGGAGTTGACCAGTTCGGTGTAGTAGCCGGTCATCTGCTCGGCGCTGCGCTTGCTCTTCTCGAAGGTGTACGCGCCGTCGGAGTAGAACTCCGTGGCGGCCACGTCCAGCGCGAGCGCGACGTCGCGGCCCGGCGTGTAACCGGCCTTCTCGATAGCGGCCATGATCAGGTCGAGCGCGTCGCGGTTGCTGGAGAGGCTCGGCGCGAAGCCACCCTCGTCACCGAGACCGGTGCCCAGACCCTTGCTCTTCAGCACGGACTTCAGCGCGTGGTAGACCTCGGTGCCCCAGCGCAGCGCCTCGCGGAACGACTCCGCACCGATCGGCGCGATCATGAACTCCTGGATGTCGACCTCGGTGTCGGCGTGCGCGCCGCCGTTGAGGATGTTCAACATCGGCACCGGGAGCACGTGCGCGTTCGGGCCACCCACGTAGCGGAAGAGCTCCAGGCCGCTGGAGGTCGCCGCCGCCTTCGCCACGGCGAGCGAGACGCCGAGGATCGCGTTCGCGCCGAGACGGGACTTGTCGGGCGTGCCGTCGAGGTCGACCAGCTTCTGGTCGACGATGCGCTGCTCGACCGCCTCGATCCCGGTCAGCTCCGGACCGATCTCGTCCAGCACGGCCGTGACCGCGCGCAACACACCCTTGCCGTTGTAACGCTTCGGGTCTCCGTCGCGCAGCTCGACCGCCTCGTGCTCGCCGGTCGAGGCACCGGACGGAACCGCGGCGCGCTCCAGCGTGCCGTCGTCCAGCGCGACCTCTACCTCCACGGTGGGGTTGCCTCGCGAGTCCAGAATCTCGCGAGCGCCGACCTGCTCGATGACCGCCACGTGCGCTCCCTGTTCAGCAGCTTTCGTCTCAGCGACGAGCCTAGTCGTGCGACCCGTCCTGGCGGCGCAGACATCTCGACTTGTGTGACTCAGAACGCCAACCGGCCGGTGGCACCGCGAGCACCGTCGAGGCACCGACCGAACCGCGAAGACGGTCACCGGCGGGATCACGCGGAATTGACGATCGGCCTGGTGCTCGGCGCCGGGGTCCTCGTGCTCGGCATGTCCGGTTCGTCACGTCCACCCGTTCCTGTCCTCCGGACGGCAATCCCTGTCATCCGGACGGCAGTCGAGGAACAGGCGGATCGTGGGTAGCGTTGATCGAACCATGACTGACAGCACCTTCGAGGCGTTCCGCCGGGCCGAGGCGCTGCTGTCCGAGCGCCGTCCCCTCGAGGCGCTGCGGGAGCTGCGCACGGTGCTCGACGCCGCGCCGAACGCCCGCAGCGTGCAACTGCTCGCCGGGCGCGCCTACCTGGGCTCCGCACAGTTGAAGCGGGCCGAAGAGGCGTTCCGCAAGGTGCTCGACCTCGACCCGAGCGACCACTACGCCCGTTTCGCCCTGGGCCGCACGTTGCAGCGCCAGAGCAGGTTGCCAGAGGCGCTCGCGCAGCTGCGCATGGCTGCGGCGATGAACCCGTCACCGGAGTACCAGGAGGCGGTCGGCGAGGTCAGCGCCCGCATCGCCGTCGAACGCGATCGCTAGCCCGTCAGGTGAGGCTGGCGCGGGCGTAGGCGTCGGCGCCGCTGTAGACGTTCTGGCCGTACTCGACGGAGTTGTTGTACGACATGACAGCCGACCACCAGCCCTGACCGGTCGACAGGTCACGTCCCCCGAAGCACATGTACCGCGCCGCGGTCAACGCGGCGTCATCGATGTTCTGCGGGTCCGGCGGGTTGCCGTCACCGTTCGCCCGCATCCCGTGCTTCGCCCAGGTCGACGGGATGAACTGCATCGGCCCGACCGCGCGGTCCCAGTTCGGGTCCGCGTCGAGGCGCCCACCGTCGGTGTCCGGAATGGCGTTCACCCCTGGTGACCCGTTGAGCGGTACACCGATGATCGGCTTGGACGGGCGACCATCGTCCTGCAGCTTCGCGCCGCCGTACTGGCCGTGGTGCGATTCGATGCGGCCGATCCCGGCGAGCGTCGCCCACGAGATGCGGCAGGACGGCGCTTGCGCCTGCATCATCAGATCCGCGATCGCGTACGCCCTCAGCGCGCGGAGCGGGATGTCGGTCTTGCCGGACACCCGGCGCGCCCATGCATCGAGCGGTTCACCGGCCGCCGTCGCCTGACCGGCCGGGGCCGCCTGCGGCTCCTGCGTCGCGGGCACCTGACCTCCGACGCCGGGCACGGCGGCACCGGGCTGAACGTCCTGGAGCGGTACGAGGAACGGTGGCGGCCCGGCCTGTTCGCGAGGGCTGCGGTTCAGCACGGCGAGCGCCCACGCCCCGCCTGCGACGAAAGCCAGGAGAAGCAGCACCAGCGCGAGTCTCCCGACCAGGTTGCCGATCCGGCCACGCGCACGTCTCCGGTCGCCCGATCTCCTGCCGGCGTGTTCCGGCGAGTCGGTTTCAGCCTCCGGCGGTGAGGGCATGACCACCGCGTCAGGCTACGTGTTCTTGAACGAACTCCTGAAGCTGGCGAGTCGGCTGTGATCAGTGCCCCCTCGACGCAACCTCGTCACGCCCCGTCCGTCAGCGTGTTCCGGCTCGCACCTTTCGCCTCTGGACAATCAGGAAAGCCTTACCTAAATTCAGGCGCACCTAATTCATCAGCTCTCATGATCAGGAGGAGCGACGTGCTCGTCAACAACGGGCTCATCGGGCTGCGCGAAGGCCTGGAGGCGGCTCTCGTGGTCAGCATCCTGATCGCTTTTCTCGTCAAGACCGACCGCCGGTCCTCGCTGCCGCTCGTCTGGGCGGGTGTCGGCATCGCGGTGCTGCTGTCCGTCGGCTTCGGCGCGCTGATCACCTACACCGCGACGACCATGACATTCCAGCAGCGGGAGGCGTTCGGCGGAGGTATGTCGATCCTCGCGGTCGCCTTCGTCACCGCGATGATCTTCTGGATGCGCAGCACCGCGCGCACCATCTCCGCGGAGCTGCGCGGGAAGATGGACAAGGCCCTGAGCGTCGGACCGCTGGCCGTCGTCCTGCTGTCGTTCATGTCCGTCGGTCGCGAAGGCCTGGAGACCGCGGTCTTCTTCTACGCCAGCGTGCAGAGCGCGGGCGTGGGCAGCACCCAACCGCTGATCGGCTTCCTGGTCGGACTCGCCATCTCGATCGCGCTGGCCTGGCTGCTCTACCGCGGAGCGGTCCGCTTCAACCTGGGCAAGTTCTTCACCTGGTCCGGCGCACTGCTGGTCTTCGTCGCGGCAGGCGTGCTCGCTTACGGCATCCACGACCTGCAGGAGGCGGCGATTCTGCCAGGACTGCACACCCTCGCCTTCGACCTGAGCGACCCGCTGCCCGAGGCGTCCTGGTACGGCGCACTGTTGAAGGGCATCTTCAACTACTCGCAGCAGACGACCGTGCTCCAGGCCATCGCCTGGGCCGGCTACGTCGCGATCGTGCTGTCCCTGTTCCTCATTCGGCCGCGGAGCCGGGCTCTCGCGCCTGCCGTCGCCTGATCAACTTCCACACAGCCTGGAGAACCCGTGCCCGGTCCATCGATCCGCACCGCACTGGCCGCTGCCGGCCTCGGCTCGTTGTCCCTGCTCACCGCATGTGGTGGTGGTGCGACACCGAGTGGAGGAGCCGACGGTTCGATCGCCGTCGAGGCCGGCGACGACGCCTGCAAGGTGGCGCGCACGTCGGCGAACACCGGCAGCGTCACCTTCGAGGTGACCAACAAGGGCAACAAGGTCACCGAGTTCTACGTCTACGGCGAGGGCGATCGAATCCTCGGCGAGGTGGAGAACATCGGCCCCGGTCTGAGCCGGCGACTGATCGTCGAACTGCCCGAAGCGGGCAAGGTGCAGACGGCGTGCAAGCCCGGCATGACCGGTGACGGCATCCGCGGCGATTTCACGGTGCAGGGCGAGAACAAGAAGTCCACCGACGGGGACGCGGTCCTCGCCGAGGCCACCAAGGGCTACCAGCGCTACGTCAGCTCACAGGCTGATTCACTGCTGGCCAGGACCACGGAGTTCGCCGAGGCGGTCAAGGCGGGCGAGGTCGAGGACGCCAAGACGCTCTATCCGGTCGCCCGCGTTCACTGGGAGCGCATCGAGCCCGTCGCCGAGAGCTTCGGCGATCTCGACCCCAGGATCGACGCACGGGAGAACGACGCGGCCTCCGCGGGCGTCGAGTTCACCGGGTACCACCGCCTGGAGCGCGACCTGTGGAGCACCGGACTGCAGCCGGATTCCGCGGCCATCGCGGACCGCCTGGTGAGCGATGTCAAGGAGATCGTCGCCAAGGCCAAGTCGGTCGAGTTCACCCCGGTGCAACTGGCCAATGGCGCCAAGGAGCTGCTCGACGAGGTGGCACGGGGCAAGGTGACCGGCGAAGAGGACCGCTACTCGCACACCGATCTGTGGGACCTCTGGTCGAACGTCGAGGGCTCGCAGGCGGCCATCGCATCGCTGCGTCTGGCGATCCAGCAGCGCGAAGCGGCGCTCGCGTCCACTGTGGACGAGAAGTTCAAGGCCGTGGACACGGCGCTGCAGAAGCACCGCAGGGGCGATGGTTACAAGCTCTACACCGAGCTCTCCGAAGCTGAGGTCAAGGAGATCGCCGAGTCCGTCGACGCATTGGGCGAGCCGGTGAGCAAGGTGGCGGAAGTGGTGTCCACCAAGTGACCGAGCCGACGAGGGGACTGCCCCGGCGCAGGTTGCTCGGTCTCGCCGGTGCGAGCGTCGCGCTGGCCGGGGCCGGTGCGGCGGCGGGCGCGGCGACCGACCGGGCGCTGGGCCGCCCGACCGGGGTGGAGCACGCCGCCGCGCAATCCGCGGCGGCGGTGCCGTTCCACGGCGAGCACCAGGCGGGCATCGTCACGCCGGCGCAGGACCGGATGCACTTCGTGTCCTTGGACGTGAAGACGACCAAGCGCGCGGAACTGGTCGACCTGCTGCGTGAATGGACCAAGGCGGCGGAACGGATGACCAGCGGCTTGGAGGCGGCCGACCGCGGTGCGGTCGGCGGAGCACCCGCCGCACCACCCGCGGACACCGGGGAGGCGCTGGACCTGCCCGCGTCGGCGTTGACACTGACCCTCGGGTTCGGGCCGTCCCTGTTCGACAACAGGTTCGGGTTGGCGGACATGCGGCCGCCCGCGCTGATCGACCTGCCCGCGTTCCTCCACGACGACCTCGCACCGAACCGCACCGGCGGTGACCTCTGCGTGCAGGCGTGCGCGAACGATCCTCAAGTCGCGGTGCACGCGATCCGCAACCTCGCGAGGATCGGCTTCGGCGCCGTGAGCGTGCGCTGGTCGCAGTTGGGCTTCGGACGCACGTCGTCCACGTCGCGGTCCCAGACCACCCCGCGCAACCTGTTCGGTTTCAAGGACGGCACGAACAACCTCAAAGCCGAGGACACGAGTGCTCTGGACCAGCACGTCTGGGTCCGTCGCGGCGACGGACCGGACTGGCTGACCGGCGGCACCTACCTGGTCGCGAGGCGCATTCGCATGCACGTCGAGATCTGGGACCGCACGTCGCTCGCCGAGCAGGAGGCCGTTGTCGGCCGCAAGAAGGGCTCCGGCGCGCCGCTCGGCCAGGTCGACGAGTTCGACACCGTCGATCTGCACGTCAAAGGTGCGGGAGGCAAACCGACGATCGCCGCGGACGCGCACATCAGGCTCGCCTCGGCCGAGTCGCTCGGCGGCGCGAAGATCCTGCGCCGCGGCTACAACTTCACCGACGGGTCCGACGGCTTCGGCCACCTCGACGCGGGGCTTTTCTTCGTCTGCTTCAACCGCGACACCCGCAAGCAGTTCGTGCCGATGCAGCAGGCGTTGTCGAGCAAGGACAAGATGATGGAGTACCTGCAGCACGACGGTTCCGGGCACTTCGCCGTTCCGCCCGGTGTGCGCCAGGGCGGGTACTGGGGCGAGACGCTGTTCGCCTAGTGCACACGCGCGGGTCCTGCGCGGGAAGAGGCGTTCAGGCAGGCCAGAACTCGCGCCACTGGTCGGTGGTGAGGGTGGACGGGTCGACGCCCGCGGCGCGTGCAGAACCCTCGGCGGCGCGGACCTTCTGCGCGAACCGACGCGCCACCTGGCGCAGGTCGGTCTCGGGGTCCTCCCCCGCCAGCTTCGCCAGGGCCGCCACGGCGAACAACGTCGTCCCCGTGTCGTCGCCGTTCGCCGAGGCGACGTCCATCCCCGGCAACAGGTCCGACGGGAAGCCCGCGCGTCGGGTGCGCTGCGCCAGCTTGGCCGCGAGCGCGACCGCGGGCTGACCGAGAGCAACACCGTCCACACTGGACTCGCGCTTCTTCTCGACCTGCTTCAGCTCTTCCCAGCGGTGCTGTTGGGAGATCGCATCGTGAACGCCCGCCGAAGCACGTTGCTCAGCTGAGGCGGAATTCAACCCGGCGTCGTTGCCCTCGAACACGTGCGGGTGCCTGCCGACGAGCTTGGCCACGAGTCCCTCGGCGACCTCGTCGACGTCGAACGGGTCCTCGCCGTGCTCCGCGGCCACCCTGGAGTGGAACAGCACCTGCAACAGGACGTCCCCGAGTTCCTCCCGCACGGCAGCGCGGTCGCCGTCCTCGATCGCCTCCAGCAGTTCGAAGGTCTCCTCGACGAGGTACTGCCGCAACGAGTCGTGGTCCTGCTCCGCGTCCCACGGGCAACCACCGGGCGAACGCAGGCGGTCCATGACCGCGACGGCGTCCAGCAGCCGTGCACCGTCGGGCTCCGGGGTGAGCAGCACCGGAGCACCGGCCTGTCGCAACGCCTGCGCGCCGGGCTCGTCCAAGTCGTCGGTGAGCAGGACGACCGGTTGCCCCGAGGCCACGCGCAGCAGATCATCAGGCGGCGGGACCTGCGCCTCGACGCCCAAGGGCTCCCAGAACTCGGCCGGGAGATCCGCGCCCGCGTAAACCGCGGAGGCTCCGCGAAGCGCGGGCAACGCCGCCGCCGGCAACACCGCCCCGAGCCGCTCGCTCAGCAGTACCACCGCCGATCCGGGCGCCAGGCTCATGCCGCCGACTTCGTGCGTGCGGTGGCCTGGAAGCCCGCGGTCCCGGCCTCACCCGCGGGGACGACCTTCATCAGCGTCATGTCCCACACGCCGTACCGCGGGTTGACCTTGACCTGGATCTCCTCGGCGAATGGCTGCATCACGCGCTGCCCGATGCCCAGCAGGACGTCGGGGGTCAGTTGCGACACCGACGAGTCACCGGACGGCTTGGCGTCCGTCCTGCGGTCGCGGACGTAGGCGACCATCCACCGGGCGTTGTCCGGGCTCGGTGGAAACGCCACGACGGTGCCGGGCTTCACGCCGAACAGCATCGTCTGAGCGATCTGCGGCGAGGCCGCTGAGGTGATCTTGGCCTTCAGCTCGGCCTGCCCGCCCGCGGCGCTTTGCGAGCTGTCCTTGACGAACTGCTCCATCTTGGCGGGGTCCGCGGCGACCAGCTTGGCCTTGGTGATCGCGTCCTGGCTGTCCTTGGTCAGGAAGTAGTCGAACGTGACCTCGAGCTTGTCGGCGTACTTGCGGCCCAACTCGATCTCCATGAGCTGGTCGCGCACCCGCTGACGGAACGTCGCCGGGTCGTTGACCGTTCTCTGCGACGCCAGTTCGGCACCGCCCAGGCTGTCCACGACCTGGGTGACGGCGTTCTCGTCGACGGTGATGCCCTCGCGCTTGGCGGCGGCGGTGATGAGTTCGTGCTGCACCGCGAGGGTGACGATCGGCTGCGACACCTGCGCGTCGAGCGTGCGCTGCCGCTGGTACTCCTGGGCCGCCGGCTCCTTCTTGAGCACGACGTCGATCTGGTTCTGGACGCGCTCCAGCGGGATGGAGACGTCGCCGACGATCGCCGCCGAGCTGGCCTGTGCGGGCCCCGAGCCGCAGCCGGCGAGCAACACGCCCACCACGGCGCCGAACGCACCGAGCAGGGTGGACCGACGGCGACGGGCGGCTGAGGAGTTCTGCCCGGAAGAGATCTGTCCAGAAGAGATCAGCACAGTGCTCACAGCGGATTACCCTCTCACGAACCAGTGACGGCGCTCACGGGACTCCCCGCCAGAGATTCGAGGAAATTGGCGCACCAGTTGAGCAGTTCCTGGTCGCGCAACTGCGGAGCACCCATTCGGCCGCCCGCCGCTCCCTCGGTCGGCCTAGGCACCGAAACGGTGTCCGTCGCCTGCTTGTAGACGGCCTTGGGGTGCAGCCTGCGCAGCCTGACGAGCTGCGAGTCCTTCAGCGGCATCGGGGCGAACCTGATGGTGTTGCCCTGGATCGCCACCTCGGTGACGCCGTGACGACGTGCCGTGTGCCGCAGTTCCGCGACGGCGAGCAGACGCTCCACCGGTAGCGGCGGCTGACCGTAGCGGTCCTTGAGCTCGTCCCACACGGCCTTGATCTCGTCGGAGTCCTTGGCGGAGGCGATCTTGCGGTATGCCTCCAGACGCAAACGCTCCCCCGGCACGTAGTCGTGCGGGATGTGCGCGTCGACCGGCAGGTCGACGCGGACGTCGGCCAGTTCCTCTTCGGCCTCGGACTCGGCGCCCGCGTGGCGGCGGAACGCCTCGACGGCCTCGCCCACCAGTCGGAGGTAGAGGTCGAAACCGACGCCTGCGATGTGCCCGGACTGCTCGGCGCCGAGGATGTTGCCGGCGCCACGGATCTCCAGGTCCTTCATCGCGACGGCCATGCCCGCGCCCAGCTCGGTGTTCTGGGCGATCGTGGCGAGCCGGTCGTGCGCGGTCTCGGTCAGCGGCGACTCCGGCGGGTACAGGAAGTACGCGTAGCCGCGTTCCCTGCCGCGACCGACGCGGCCGCGCAGCTGGTGCAGCTGCGCCAGGCCGAGCATGTCGCCGCGCTCCACGATGAGCGTGTTGGCGTTGGAGATGTCAAGACCGGTCTCGACGATCGTGGTGGACACGAGCACGTCGTACTCGCGCTCCCAGAAGCCCTGGATGATCTTCTCGAGCTTGTCCTCGTTCATCTGGCCGTGCGCGGTGACGACCCGCGCCTCGGGAACGAGCTCCCGGATCCGGCGAGCGGCCTTCTCGATCGACGACACCCTGTTGTGCACGTAGAAGACCTGGCCGTCGCGGAGCAGTTCGCGGCGGATCGCCGCGGCGACCTGCTTGTCGTCGTAGCCGCCGACGTAGGTCAGGATCGGGTGCCGCTCCTCGGGCGGGGTGAGGATCGTCGACATCTCGCGGATGCCCGCGAGACTCATCTCCAGCGTGCGCGGGATCGGCGTCGCGGACATCGTCAGCACGTCGACGTGCGTGCGCAGCGCCTTGATGTGCTCCTTGTGCTCGACGCCGAAGCGCTGCTCCTCGTCGACGATCACGAGGCCGAGGTCCTTGTACCGCAAGCCCTTCTGCAGCAGCCGGTGCGTGCCGATGACGATGTCGACCTCACCGTCGGCGAGTCCGGCGATCACCTGCTCCGCCTCGGCCGAGTCGGTGAACCGCGACAGTCCCTTGACGGTGACCGGGAACGCCCTCATCCGCTCGGTGAACGTGTTGAGGTGCTGCTGCGCCAGCAGCGTCGTCGGCACGAGCACGACGACCTGCTTGCCGTCCTGCACCGCCTTGAACGCCGCGCGCACTCCGATCTCGGTCTTGCCGTAGCCGACGTCACCGCAGATCACGCGGTCCATCGGGACCGTGCGCTCCATGTCGGCCTTCACCTCGTCGATCGCCGCCATCTGGTCGACGGTCTCGGTGAAGGGGAACGCGTCTTCCAGCTCCCGCTGCCACGGGGTGTCGGATCCGAACGCGTGGCCGGGCGCCGACTGCCGGGCGGCGTAGAGCTGCACGAGCTCGGCGGCGATCTGCTTGACCGCCTTGCGCGCCTTGGACTTGGTGTTCTTCCAGTCCGACCCGCCGAGCTTGTTCAACGTCGGCAGCTCCCCGCCGACGTAACGCGACACCTCGTCGAGCTGGTCGGTGGGGACGAACAGGCGGTCGCCGGGCTGGCCGCGCTTGCTGGAGGCGTACTCCAGCACCAGGTACTCGCGGGTGGCGCCGGCGACCGTGCGCTGCACCATCTCGATGAACCGGCCGATGCCGTGCTGCTCGTGCACGACGTAGTCGCCGGACTTGAGCGCGAGCGGGTCGACGGCGTTGCGGCGCCGCGACGGCATCTTGCGCATGTCCTTGGTGGAGGTGCCGCCGCGGCCGCCGGTCAGGTCGGTCTCGGTCAGCACCACGAGCGCGAGGTCGGGGATGGCGAAGCCGTCCTCCAGCGCACCGCGCACCACCGTGACGGTGCCCGCCTTCGGCTGGCCGGTGAGGCCGTTCTCAGCGAGCACGGTGGGCACGTCCGCCTCGCGCAGCCGCTCGGCGGCGCGCTGCGCGGTGCCGGTGCCGGGCACGATCAGCACGGCCGTGCCACCCGTGGCGGTGTGCGAACGCAGATCGGTGAACGCTCGGTCGATGTCGCCCTGGTAGGCCTCGACGTGCTTGAGGTCGAGGCGCACGACGTCCGGACCTTCGGTGGTCAGCTGGCTGAGCGTCCACCACGGACGGCCGCGCTCGTGTGCCGCCTCCGCGACCTCCGCGAGGCTGCGGTAGCCCGACGCGCCGAGGTCGATCGGAGCCTTGCCGCCGCCCGCTGCGGCCATCCACGAGGCCTCGAGGAATTCCTGGCCGGTGCGGACGAGGTCCTGCGCGCGGGCACGGATCTTCTCCGGGTCGGTGAGCAGGACGTGCGTGCCGTCCGGGACGACGTCGGTGAGGAGCTGCAGATCGCCTTGGCACAGCGCGGGGATCAGCGCCTCCATGCCCTCCGACGGGATCCCGCTCGCGATCTTGTCGAGCATCTCGGCGAGCTGCGCGTCGGACTGGTGCTCCGCGGCCAGCTCGGCAGCACGGGCCCGCACCGACTCGGTGAGCAGCAGCTCCCGGCACGGCGGCGCGGTGAACCCCTGGATCTCCTGCGGCAGCGAACGCTGGTCGGCGACGGCGAACGGACGGATCTCGCTGACCTCGTCACCCCAGAACTCCACGCGCAGGGGGTGCTCCGCGGTAGGCGGGAAGACGTCGAGGATGCCGCCGCGCACCGCGTACTCGCCGCGCTTCTCCACCATGTCGACACGGGTGTAGGCGAGCTCGGCCAACCGCTCGACGAGCGCGATGAAGTCGAACTCCTCCCCCACCGCGAGGTGCACCGGGGCGAGCTCCCCGAGACCGGGCGCCATCGGCTGGATGATGCTGCGCACCGTCGCCACGACGACCTTGAGCGGCGACGACTCCTCGGGGTGCGCCAGCCTGCGCAGCACGCTCAACCGCGCGCCCACGGTGTCGGCACGGGGCGACAGACGCTCGTGGGGCAGCGTCTCCCAGGAGGGGAAGAGCGCCACGGCGTCGTGCCCGATGAGGTCGCACAGCACCGAGGTGAGCTCGTCGGCCTCCCGCCCGGTGGCGGTGACCACGAGCACCGGGCGGTCCGCGCCCTGCTCGGACGCGAGTGCCGCTGCGACCAGCGACCGGGCTGCCGGCGGGCCCTCCAGCTGGAGCGAGGGCGCGTCGACCGAGTCGATCACGCGGCGCAACGCCTTGTCGGGCAGGACAGCGGAAAGCAGGCCGGAAAGGGGGCCGGACTGGTTCACAGGTGAGTCTCCCTGCAGGGTCAACGCGAACAGACCCCTGCCCGGGACGAGTGTCCTTCGGGAGGGGTTCTCACTTCCCAGAGTACGGGCTGGCGCCAACACTCACCGGCTTGCCAGTGCTCGCACGCTGATCGGTTGGTGGAACGAAGAGAGATCAGGGCCGGCTACGACGATCGGTCCGTCACCGTCCCGCTGCCGGGGACATCGCAGAGCGGATCAACGCGACGGCCTAGCGTCGCTGGTGGGAGGCGATCGCGCCTTCTTCGTACTGCAGCACCTCTGCCGCCTCCTGCGCGTCGAGCCAACCGGTCACCGATCGGTAGGCGACGTCCGGAGGGATGTCGACGGTCACCAGGATGTCCACGTGGCTGCGCTCGACCTCGCACCCGAGCGCGACGACGTGGTCGACGACCGCGTCGACCCTGATGTCGTCGGGGACGATGATCCGCACCGTGGAGTGCCCGGACTCGGCGATCACCTCGCGGAAGATCCAGCCGCCATCGGCGGCTGGATCGATCCCCACCCGGTCCCCCTTGGCGACACCCCGCGCGAAGAGCGGGATGTTGTCGAGCTCCACCTCGTCGGTGACCGCGGTGCGGCGCGCCCACAGCTTCTCCGCGCTCGCGGGCGGCCAACCCAGCTCGTCCCGCTCCAGCGGGAACGTGACCTGCACGTGTTCGACCTCGTCGGGTGCCACACCTCAAGCGTGCCACCCCACGGGCACCTAACGCCGAAACCGGCATTCTGGACACATGCGCGGACGAGGGTGGGCTCTGGTGGTGGTGTTGCTGGCCGGATGCTCGGCCGGGCAGGCCGGTGGCAGCGCGCCGAGCGCGCCGGCACCGTCGGGACTGCGCGTGGAGCAGGTCGCGAGCGGCCTGGTGCACGGCTGGGACGTCGGGTTCCTGCCCGGCGGACAGATCCTCGTGACCGAACGGCCGGGAAAGCTCGCGCTGGTGTCGGGCGGCAAGGTCACCGACGTGCGCGCCGATTTCTCGGACGTGCTGGTGAAGGGCGAGGGCGGCCTCATGGGCGTGGTCGTCCACCCGGACTTCGCCACGTCGCGCAAGTTCACCACGTGCCAGACGCACGAGGAGAACGACCGCGCCGTCGACATCCGTCTCGTGACCTGGCAGCTGTCCCAGGACGGCACGAGCGCGGAGCGCGTGAAGAACCCGCTGCTCGGCGGCCTGCCGGTGAACCCGAGCGGGCGCCACTCCGGTTGCCGGCCGACGCTGGCGCACGACGGCTCGCTGCTGGTCGGTACCGGTGACACGGCGAACGCCTCGATCGCGCAGAACCGCCAGAGCCTCGGCGGCAAGGTCCTGCGGCTCGACCTGAACACCGGCGACGCCGCGCCGGGAAACCCCTTCGCCGATGCTTCGGACGCTGCCGAACGGCGGATCTACACCTACGGCCATCGCAACGTCCAGGGCGTCGCGCCGCGGCCGGGCAGCGACCAGGTGTTCACCACCGAGCACGGGCCCACCGCGGACGACGAGGTGAACCTGCTGCGCGCGGGCGCGAACTACGGATGGGACCCGTCACGCGGTGGCACGGTCGGCGGCTACGACGAGGACGTGCCGATGACCGACCTGCGGCGGTTCCCGGACGCGGTGCCCGCCGTGTGGGCATCCGGCTCGCCCACGGACGCGATCTGCGGCGCGGCATTCCTGGCCGGTCCGAACTGGCACGACATGAACGGCGTGCTGGCAGTGACCGCGCTCAAGGGCGCCGAGCTTCTGCTGTTCACGCTGACGGCGGACGGCAAGGTGGAGTCCGTGTCCGTGCCGCCCGAGTTGAAGGGCCGCTACGGCCGCCTGCGCGCCGCCCGTCTCGGCCCCGACGGCGGCCTCTACGTGACGACCTCCAACGGCACGGACGACGTACTGCTGCGCATCACTCGGGGCTGAGCGTCAGCGGGTGCTCAGGCGGGGCTTGTGGTCCATGTGCGACAGGCCCTTCCAGGCCAGGTTGACCAGGTGTGCGGCCACTTCGTCCTTCTTGGGCTTGCGCACCTCCAGCCACCACTGGCCGGTGAGCGCGACCATGCCGACCAGCGCCTGGCTGTACAGAGCCGCCAGCTTGCGGTCGTAGCCCTGCCGCGTGAAGTGCTGGCCGAGGATGTGTTCGACCTGGCTCGCGATGTCGTTGAGCAGGCTGGAGAACGTTCCCGTCGAGCTGGCCACCGGCGAGTCCCGCACGAGGATCCGGAATCCGTCCGTGGAGCCCTCGATGTAGTCGAGCAGGGCGCAGGCGGCCTGTTCGAGCAGCTCACGCGGATCGCCGCCGGACAGGGCGGACACGATCTGGTCCAGCAGCGCCTGCATCTCGCGGTCCACCACGACCGCGTATATGCCTTCCTTGCCGCCGAAGTGCTCGTACACGACCGGCTTGCTCACGCCGGCCCGGTGCGCGATCTCCTCGATGGAGGTCACTTCGAAGCCCTTCTCGGCGAAGAGCGCGCGAGCGACGTCGAGCAGTTGCTCGCGTCGCTCCTTGCCGGTCATCCGGACCCGAGCGACCGGTGGCACCTCCACCGATCCCTCGTCTCTGCGTCGTCGCCCCGCCATCTCGGTCACCCTAGGCTGCTCGGGAGCTGGGAAAACGAGGGCCCCTCGCCACGCGGTGCGCGGCGAGGGGCCCGAAGATCGAAATCACTTGGCGCTGATCCGGGTGAGGCGCTGCTCGTTGGGCCAGCGGACGTTGGTCGCCCAGCCGAACTTCTCGAACAACCAGATGAGTCGCGCGGACGTGTCGATCTGACCGCGCTTGACGCCGTGACGTGCGCAGGTGGGGTCCGCGTGGTGCAGGTTGTGCCACGACTCGCCGAAGGACAGGATCGCCAGCGGCCAGAAGTTCGCGGACTTGTCGCGAGCGGTGAACGGCCGGTCGCCGATCATGTGGCAGATCGAGTTCACCGACCACGTGACGTGGTGCAGGAACGCGACGCGCACCAGTCCGGCCCAGAAGAACGCGCTCAGCGCGCCGGCCCACGACCAGGTGATCAGGCCGCCGAGCACGGCGGGCAGCACGAGACTGATGCTCGTCCAGAGGATGAACAGCTTGTCGACGCGGACGATGTCGGCGTCGGCCAGCAGGTCGGGCGCGAAGCGCTTGGCGTTGGTCTTGTCGCGCTCGAACAACCAACCCATGTGCGCGTGCCAGAAGCCCTTGGCCAGCGCGACCGGACCTGTGCCGAAGAGCCACGGCGAGTGCGGGTCACCCTCGCGGTCGGAGAAGGCGTGGTGCCGGCGGTGGTCGGCGACCCAGTCGATGACGGGCCCCTGGAGCGCCGTGCTGCCGGCGATGGCCAGCGCCACGCGCAGCCAGCGCTTGGCCTTGAAGGAGCCGTGCGTGAAGTAGCGGTGGTAGCCGATCGTCACGCCGAGGCCGCCGAAGTAGTAGAAGGCGACGAACAGCGCGATGTCAGTCCAACCGAGTCCCCACCCCCAGGCGAACGGAACCGCTGCCAGCAGCGCAAGGAACGGCACGACGACGAACACGTAGACGGAGATCTGCGACGCCGTGCCGCGTTGTCCGTCGATGATCGGCTTCGGTCCCTTGTCGGGACTTGGCGGCGTGGACCTTTCAAGGGTTGTGGTCATACCTCAATACCTCTGGGTTTCGGGGACGTCCGCGTGTCCTACCTACGGAACCGTAACTTACGCCAGCGTAGGTTAGGTGATCCTTGTTCGGCTAGGCCATGAGCGAAACTCACGGCGTGTTCTCAGGAAGTCGGTGTGCCGGCCACCTCCGCGCCGTGGATCATTCGCATGTGGACTTGCTTGAAGTTCGGCGGCGCCGGGGCCGCCGGATCGTCATCGCGGTGGTCGTGGTCCTGCTGCTGATCGGCGGCGGCGTGCTCGGAGCCGGCTGGTACTACAGCGGCCAGTTGCTCGATCCGTCGAACGAACGCCCCGGCCACCCGGACACCGTCCTGGGCATCGGGCGGTCGGCGGACAAGCCGACCGTTGTGCTCGCCGAGTCGGCGAGCACGGTGATGCCCGGCAGGTGGGGCCTGG